>NZ_VHLC01000011.1:0-131075 GCF_006547355.1 Myxococcus sp. AB036A
GGACTGTCCGGCGGGCTCCTCCGGTGGCAGCGGCTCCGGCGGGGGGATGGCGCGGGGGTGACAGGCGGACAACATGAGCAGCAGCAGGGCGACGTGGCGCATGGGCGAGGGGAAACTCTACCTTGCACCTCTTGGAGCGCGGCGCGTAGATTGCCCGCGCGCTCATGGCCCGCGAAAAGGACAACATCGCTCTCTCCGACGAGCACAACACTCGTGGAATCGAGCTGGCGGACCGGGGTTGGCTCGACGAGGCCATCAAGGAGTTCAAGAAGGCCATTGACCTCGACCCGAGCTCCGCGCACGCCCACGACAACCTGGCGACCGTCTACGCGGAGAAGAAGCTCTTCCGCGAGGCCCTGTCGGAGTACCTCACCGCCCTGAAGCTGGAGCCGGAGAGCGCCACGGCGCACTACAACCTGGCCTGCTTCCTCTCCACCCACGCGGGGGAGATGGCGGTGGAGGAGTACAAGGAAGCCATCGAGCTGGACCCGGAGTATCCGGACGCCCACCTCAACCTGGGCCTCACCTACGCGGACCAGGGCCGCGTGGAGGAGGCGATGCGCGAGCTCCAGACGGCCATCGAGCTGGACCCCCAGGATGCCTTCCCCCGTCACGAGCTGGCCGCGCTGATGATGGACGAGGGCGACTACCGCTCCGCCATCACCCAGCTGAAGGAAGTGGTGCGCCTGGAGCCGGACAACTTCGAGGCGCAGCTGGATTTGGGCATCTGCTACGCGCAGAAGGGCTTCTACGCGGAGGCGGAGCGCGCCTATGAGCGGGCGCGGGCGCTCAATCCGGAAGACCTGCTGCTCAACTACAACCTGTCCGCCTTGTTCGCGCTGTGGGGGCGTCCCAAGGACGCCGTGCAGTACCTGCAGAAGTCGCTCACCGCGGACCGGCCGAAGGTAATGGGGTGGCTCTCCACCGACCCCATGTTCGACGCCCTCAAGGGTGACCCGGACTTCGAAGCCTTGTTCTGAGCCATGGGCAACGAATGGTTGTTCCTGGGGTTGGCGATCCTCCTCGTATTCGCCAACGGCTTCTTCGTGGCGACCGAGTTCGCCATCGTGAAGATTCGGGCCACGCGGCTCCAGGCCCTGGTGGACGAAGGTGCGCCGGGCGCGCCCACGGCCATGAAGATGGTGGAGAAGCTGGACGCGTACCTCTCCGCCACGCAGTTCGGCATCACCCTGGCCTCCCTGGGCCTGGGCTGGCTGGGTGAACCGGCCTTCGCGCGTTTGTTGGAGCCGGTGCTGGTGCAGCTGGTGCCGGAGGGCGCCGCCACCACGTTGGCCCACTCCGCGGCGGTGGTGATTGGCTTCAGCATCATCACCTTCCTGCACATCGTCCTCGGTGAGCTGGCGCCCAAGAGCCTGGCGATTCAGCGGCCCGAGGACACGACGCTCGCGGTGGCGCTGCCCATGCGGGTGTTCTACGTCCTGTTCTATCCGGCCATCGTCCTGCTCAACGGGCTGGCGGCGTGGGTGCTGCGCGTCTTCGGCCTCCAGGCGGTGGGAGAGGCGCACGAGGCGCACAGCGAGGATGAGCTGCTGGTCATCCTCCACAGCTCGGCGCAGGCGGGCGCGATTACGACGGCGCGCGCGGAGCTGCTGGAGCGCGCGCTGGAGATGGCGCAGAAGACGGCGCGGCAGGTGATGGTTCCGCGCAACCAGGTGAAGTTCCTGGACGTGGAAGAGCCGCTGGAGAAGTGCATCGCGGATGCTCGCGCGGCGGGCCACACGTGGCTGCCGGTGTGCCGGGGCAATCTCGACGAGGTCGAGGGCGTGGTGAACGCCAAGGACCTCTTCTTCCTGCTGTCCCGGGGCGAGCTGCGCAGCCTGGCGCAGGTGCAGCGGCCGGTACTGTTCATCCCCGAGGGCGCCACGCTGGAGCAGCTGCTGGCGGAGTTCCGGCGCCGGCGCCGGCAGACGGCGCTGGTGGTGGACGAGCACGGCGGCACGTCCGGGCTGGTGACGATTGCCGACGTGGTGGCGGAGGTGGTGGGCGACGTCGCGGAGCTGGGCCGCCGCATGGATGAGGTCCGCGCGCTGCCTGGCGGCCGCTTCGAGCTGCCGGGCACCGCGCAGCTCGACGACCTGGAGGAGCGGCTGGACGTCAGCTTCGACCTGGACGAGGACGAAGAGGGCGAAGTGACGACCATCGCCGGCTACCTCATGACGAGGCTGGGTCGTGTTCCCGTGAAGGGGGACACGCTGCGGCTCGACATGTGGCGCATCGTCGTGGACGCGGTGGAAGGGCCACGCGTGGTGCGTGTCACCGTGGAGCCGCAGTCGCGGTCGGCGCCCGCGCGCAACGTGTCGGACGGCTCGGCGGGCTCCGGTGAGCCGTCCCCGAGCGGCTCGAACGAGTCCTGAGCCCGTAGACGCTGGTTCCTGGCTGGGGCTTCTTCGCTGCGGGCGACCCGCGCTTCACGACGCGGCGGTTCAGTCTCGCCCTTCCCCTGGTCATGATGCGTGCGTGATGCCCTCCCGCACCCCGTTGGCACGCCTGCCTGTCAGGTGGGCATGGGCGGCGCGTTCGTGTGGGCTCGGGTGGGGCCGTGCCCAGGGCATGTCAGACCGGAATGCTACGTCCCGCGGAAGGTCACGCGCTCGCGTGGCGCAACAGGACTCAACAGGGCTGAAGCAGCCACACCGGCGGGAGGACGTCATGGGAGCGTAGAAGCGCGGTGCACACGCCGCCGCCTCGCAGTGCGCGCGCTACAGCTACAGAGCACGTCTGCTCTGTCGCAGACCAGGCAACCGAACGTATGGCGATGCGTGGCATGGCCATGCTTGATCGCCCGGAAGGTGGCTGGTACTCCTTTCTGCTGAACGCTCCGAGGCCGATTTTTCGGCCTCGCGCGCGATTTTCTCCTCGTACCGAGCCCGCTCTAGGAGCCCGCTGGCATGCGAATCAAGCGGTTGGACATCACCGGCTTCAAGTCCTTCATGGAACGGAGCGTCTTCACGTTCGACGAAGGCGTGACGGGCATCGTCGGGCCCAACGGCTGCGGCAAGTCCAACGTCGTGGACGCCATCCGCTGGGTGATGGGTGAGCAGAGCGCGAAGAACCTCCGTGGCCGCGGCATGGAGGACGTCATCTTCAACGGCTCGGAGAACAAGCCGCCGCTGTCCATGGCGGAGGTGTCGCTCACGTTCATCGTGGATGACACGGACCAGCTGGCGCCCCAGTACCAGGGCTTCTCCGAAGTGACGGTGACGCGGCGCCTGTTCCGCAACGGCGACTCCGAGTACCTCATCAACAAGACGGTGTGCCGCCTGCTGGACATCACCGAGTTGTTCCTCGGCACCGGCGTGGGCACGAAGGCGTACTCCATCATCGAGCAGGGCCGCGTGGGCCTCATCGTGTCCAGCAAGCCGGAGGACCGGCGCCACCTGCTGGAGGAGGCCGCGGGCGTCACCAAGTACAAGGCCCGCCGCAAGGCCGCCGAGCGCAAGATGGAGGCGACCGACGCCAACCTGCTGCGCGTCACCGACATCACCAACGAGCTGGAGAAGCGGCTCGACGCGCTGTCGCGTCAGGCGAAGAAGGCGGAGAAGTACAAGAAGCTCAAGGCGCGCATGCGGGACATCGACCTGCACGCGGCCACGCACCGCCAGCTGGAGCTGATGGCGGAGAAGAAGATGCTCCAGTCGCGGCTGGAGAACCTGGGCTCCGAGGAACGGGAGAGCCTGGACCGGGTGAAGGAGCTGGAGGAGACCATCACCCGGCGCCGCACGGAGCTGGAGGCGGAAACCGCCGCGCTCCAGGCGCTGGCCGCGGAGGTGCACGCGCTGGAGAGCTCCCTGCAACGCGACACGCAGGAGATGACCTACGGCAAGCGCGACCTGGAGGAGACGCGGGCCCGCGTGGCCGCCGCCCAGGTGGAGCTGGACGGGCTCCTGGCGCGCAAGGCGGAGATGTCCGAGGCCATGGCCGCCCGTGAGGCGGAGCTGTCGGGCATCGCCGGCTCGTGGAAGGAGGACGAGGTCGCGATGCAGGTTGCGCAGGAGGAACTGCGCCGCGTGTCCCAGCTCCAGACGGAGGTGGCGCTGCGCCTGGAGCAGGAGCGCGCCGGCCTGGTGGCCGTGGCCACGCGCCTGGCCAACCACGAGAGCAACCTGGTCAACCTCGCCCGCCAGCGGGGGGATTTGAGCGCCCGCCGCGCGAAGCTCCAGGGCGAGCTGGAAACCCTGCGCGCCCAGGAGCAGACGCTGGAGAACGTCCGGGGCGACGTGGCGAAGCGGGTGGAGGACACCCGGCACCTCGCCGCGGAGCTGGCCGAGCGCAAGGGCCAGGAAGAGGACGCGCTCACCCGCACCCGCGCGGCCTTCACGGAAAACGAAATCGAGGTCATCGCGCTGCGGGAGGAGCTGAGCGACAAGCGCAGCCGCCTCTCCACGCTGGAAGACATCCAGAAGAACTACGACGGCTTCGACCGCGGCGTGCGCGCCGTGATGACGCGCGCCGGTGTGCAGGCCCGCGAGCAGGGCATCTTCGGCCTGGTGGCGGACGTCATCAACGTCACCCCGCGCTACGAGCGCGCGGTGGAGGCCGCCCTGGGGGAGCGGCTCCAGCACGTCATCGTCGAGAGCCGCGACAAGGGCGTGGAGCTGGTGGACTACCTCAAGGGCCACGCCGAGGGCCGGGGCAGCTTCCTCCCGGTGCCCGCGCTGGATGCGCTGCCGGCCCCGCTGGAGCCGGACTTCAGCCAGCCCGGCGTGCTCGCGCATGCCCTGCGTGAGGTGACGTGTGAGGAGGCGCTGACGCCGCTCGTCCAGCTGCTGCTGGGGGATGTCGTCATCGTCCAGGACGTGGCCACGGCGCGCGCGTGGACCGAGTCGGGCGGCCCGGCGTGCACGCTGGTGACGGTGGAGGGCGAGGTGTTCCGCCCGGACGGCACCATCGTCGGCGGTGAGAGCGAGGGCGCGGCGGTGGGCGCGCTCCAGAAGAAGCGCGAAATCGCCGAGCTGGCCACCGAGGTGGCCCGCGTGGAGGAGCGCTACAACGAGATTCTCACCCGGCACTACACGCTCCAGAAGCAGATGGGGCACGCGGAGGGCGTCCTCAAGGGGCTGGCGAAGAACCAGCACGCCGAGGAGCTGAACCTCGCCAGCCAGGAGAAGGACCTGCACAAGGCGGGCGAGGACCTGGCCCGCGTGCGCGAGCGGGTGCGGGCCCTGGAGGTGGAGGAGGGGCAGCTCACCCAGAGCCACCAGGCCCTGGAGCACGAGGAGGAGGCGAGCCGCGGCGAGGTGGCGCACGGCCAGGCGGACCGCGAGGGCCGCGAGGAGCGGGTGAAGCAGCTGGTGTCCGAACAGGAGTCGCTGCGCCTGCGCGCGGAGACGGCCAACGGCGAGCTGACGGGCCTGCGCATCAAGGTGGCCGCCGGCAGCGAGCGTGGCGAGTCGGCCCGCAAGGAGCTGGACAGCCTCGTCTCCCAGCGTCAGGACATGGAGACGCGCATCACCCGGCTCCAGGCCACGGTGGTAGAGGGTGGGGCGCGCGTCGAGGAGTTGGAGCGACGCACGACGGACACCGAGGGCGGCCTGTCCCAGCGCGCCGAGGAGCACCGGCTCGCCGCGGAAGGGCTGGAGGCGCGTCGCGCGGCGCACACCGCGGCCTCCGCGGAAGTGCGTGAGCAGGACGCGACGTTCCGCGAGCTGCGCGGCCGCGTGGACGAGCTGATGCAGGGCCTGTCGCAAATCTCGCTGCGGGAGCGCGAAATCGCCCTGGAGCTGGAGCACCTGGCGGCGGGCATCCGCGAGCGGCACCAAGTGGAGCTGGCGAACGAACTGCACAAGTACCACATGCTGGCCGCGCTGGCCCCGGAGACGGAGGCGGAGCTGAAGGACCTGCGCGCGCAGGTGGAGAAGATGGGGGAGATCAACCTCACCGCCATCGACGAGCACGCGGAGCTGTCCAAGCGCTACGACTTCCTCACCGCGCAGAAGAAGGACCTGCAGTCCTCCATCGAGCAGTTGAAGGAGGCCATCCAGCGCATCGACGCCACCAGCCGCGAGCGCTTCAAGCAGACCTTCGACGTGGTGAACGAGAAGTTCCAGGCCATCTTCCCCCGCCTGTTCGGCGGTGGCCGGGCCAGCCTCATCCTCACCAACGAGGGGCCGGGCGGGGAGCCGGGCGTGGAAATCGTCGCCCAGCCGCCCGGCAAGAAGCTGCAGAGCGTCAACCTGCTGTCGGGTGGCGAGAAGGCCCTCACCGCCGTGGGCCTCATCTTCGGCATCTTCCTCATCAAGCCGACGCCCTTCTGCCTCCTCGACGAGGTCGACGCGCCGTTGGATGAGGGCAACGTGGGCCGCTACAACGACATGGTGAAGGAGATGAGCAAGCAGTCGCAGTTCATCCTCATCACCCACAACAAGCGGACCATGGAGGTCTCCAACACCCTCTATGGCGTCACCATGGAGGAGCCGGGCATCTCCAAGCTCGTCAGCGTGCGCATGCGCGAGGCGGGCGCGGCCAACGACGACAAGGTGACGGCGGCGTAGGCCCGTCCCGGGCGGGCAGGGCACCGGGCCTCCGGTGTCCGCCCCGCGGCGACGGTTTCCCCCTAGAAACACAGAAGGCGCGGGCCCCGGCTTCCGGGCTCCCGCGCCTTCGTGTTTTCCGCCGTGGGGCGGGGGACTACTTGAAGTTCTTCTTCGGGCAGGCGGCCTTGTCCTGCGCGGCCATCTTCTCCGCGTCGGCCAGTTCCTTCACGGACTCGTCGACGTTCTTCTGGGTGGCGGTGACGACGTCACCCCAGTTCTCCGCGTCCTTCGCCGCCATCTCCGTGGCCAGCGCCAGCGCGGCCTGGTCCGTGGCCTGGCGGGCCTTGATGGACTCGATGACGTCCGTGTCCGCCTTCACCAGCGCGTCGCACTTGCTGGACATCTCGTCGAACAGGCGCCAGTTCTTGGTCTTCTGGTAGCGGTCCACGACCTCGGCGTAGGCCAGGGCCGCCGGGGTGCGGGCGCCATCGGCGATGGCCGAGTCCGCCGCGCGCTGGGTGCGGTTGAGGTCCAGCTGGAGGAAGCGCAGCTCGGGCGGCAGGGCGGCCGACGCGGCGTCCGGCGCGGACGAGTCGAAGTGGACGAAGCGGTAGGAGAAGCCCAGCTCGTCGGAGCTCAGCTTCGCCGGCAGCGCGGCAATCTTCGGCTGGAGGCAGGCGGCCAACTGGTCCGCCTCGGTGTTGCCGGAGGGCGCGAAGGTGACCTCGGCCGGGGTGGGCTGCGCCTTCATCAGCTTGATCTTCGCCGTCAGCGGCGGCGGGACCTGCTCCTTGAAGTTGGCGTAGCACTCACACCAGGACGGCTGCGCCAGGCGCACCGCGCCGGTGAAGTCCGAGCCCTCGTTGATGTTGAAGGTGACGGAGTTGAGGCCGCTGGTGGTGTGCTCGAAGGGGATGGCCGCCTCCACCGGCTGCGCGCCCTTGGGCAGCGCGGACAGCTTCACCTGGGTGTCCACCACCTTCTGGATGCAGGCCTGGCCTTCCGGGGTGAGGTTCGTCCCAGTGACGGCGTGCGAGGCGCCCTGGTCCGTGACGGTCGTCTTGACCTCCACCGTGGTGCTCTTCTCCGCGCCCCGGTGCTTCGGGTCCACCAGGCACTCCATCACCTGGGGACGCGTGGTGAGCAGCGCGCCCAGCACGACGCCCTGGCTTGCCTGCTCCGGGAGCTGGAGCTCGCGCGGGAAGCAATTCACCAGGTCGAACGGGGGCTGGTTGGTGATGCGGACACGCTCCTCGGTCGACGTGGGCTGTCCGGCCTGGGCTGCGGGCTTCTGCTGGCCGGCGCAAGCGGCAGTGAAGACGACGGAGGCTACGGCAACACGACGCAACATGCGGTTGTTCTCCCTAGAGGTGGACCTGCTTGCGGACTTCTTTACTTCTCCAGGCCCTCGGCGTTCTTGAGGTCCTTGAGCCGAAGCCCGTTCTTTTTCAAAAGGCGATAAAGGCTCTGCATGGACAGGCCGGTGCGCTGCTCCGCGGCCTTCATGTCGAAACCCACGGTTTTCATGACCTCGGCGAAATACAGGCGCTCGAAGTCGGCCAGCACCCTGTCCTTGGCCTCGTGGTAGGGCAGGGTGCCCACCAGCGTGGCCACCTGGGTGGTGGGGGGCTGTCCCTCCGCGCGCCGCGAGGGCTGGGCGAGGAAGTCCAGCCAGCTGCTGTTGCCCGTCTCCTCCATGAGGGCGCCGCGCTCCAGCACGTTGCGCAGCTCGCGCACGTTGCCCGGCCACTCATAGCCCTCGAAGAGGGCCAGCGTCTGGGGCGTGAGGGTGATGCTGGCGCGCAGCGTCTGGGCCAGGGCCTGGGCCAGCGCGGGCAAATCGTCCCGCCGGGTGCGCAGGGGCGGCAGGCGCACGCGCGCCACCGCGAGCCGGAAGTACAGGTCCGCGCGGAAGCGTCCCTGGCGCACGTCCTCTTCCAGGTTCCGGTGCGTGGAGGCGATGACGCGCACGTCCACCGCCACCGGCTGACCGTCCAGCGACGGCACCTCGCGCGTCTCCAGCACGCGCAGCAGCTTGCCCTGCACGGGCAGCGGGAGCTCGCCCACCTCGTCCATGAAGAGGGTGCCGCCCCGGGCCGCCTCGAAGACGCCCCGCGCCTCGCGGTCCTCGCCGTCACCCGCGCGCAGGCCACCGAAGAGCTCGCGCTCGGCCTTCTCCTCGGAGATGAGGTTGCAGTCCACGACCTTGAAGGGGCCGTGGCGCCGCGCCGAGTGCTGGTGCACCGCGCGCGCCGCCAGCTCCTTGCCGGTGCCCGTCTCACCCTCCACGAGCAGGCTCATGTCCTCGCGGGCGATGCGGCGCAGCTCCGTGAAGACCCAGCGCATCTTCTCCGAGGCGCCCACCAGCGCGCCGAAGGACTCCGCCCCCGCCACATCCACCTCGGTGGGGCGCGGGGCGACCTTCACGGAGAGCTTCGTCTTGCCCAGCTCGACCTTGTCGCCGCTGGTCAGGTAGGCCTGCAGCACCTGCCGGCCGTCCAGGAAGGTGCCGTTGCGGCTGCCGGTGTCGCGCAGCAGCAGCCCGCGCGAGGTGCGCTCCACCTCCAGGTGGCGGCGGCTCACCGTGGCGTCGGTGAGGACCAGGTCGCAGGCACTGTCGGAGCCCACGCGGACCAGTCCGTCCTGCGTCTTCACCTTCTTGCCCTTGTCAGGTCCGGCAACCACCTCCACCGTCCATTCGGGGATGGGGATTCGGGTGGTGCGGCCTTCCTGCTCCGTCTGAGTGGTCTGGGTGACCTCGGGCCTATCCATATCGGGTCCTCTTTAGGTGCGAGTCGCATGGGCGGGCAAGCCCGACGCGAGCCTCTTCACATCGGGAAAACTCAAGGCAGTACGAGTGGAACAATCCTGCCTGAGGGTTGTTGAACGCGCGCTTCGACTGGCACGAGCGCCAGTCGTGCGCGGGCAAGTGTCTGGGGAAGTGCGGGGCGGCCGTCGAGCGTGAGCACCAGGTCCCCCGCGGAGAGCTTTGCGCCCTCGGGTGCGGCGCGCACATAGAGGCCGCCGGGGCGCCGCGCCAGTGTTTCCAGCAGCGCGGCGTCCGCGTCCGGGTTGGCGAAGCGCAGGCGCTGCATGCGCAGGCTTCGCGGGTCCTGCCCGGCTTCTGTGCGCAGCGGCGCTTCCAGGTCGGTCATGTCCTTGGGCATCCACGCTGCCATGTCGAGCACGTCCCACGGCGCCCACGCCAGGGAGGTGGCCAGCGCGGGGGATGGCGCGCGGGGTGGCTTCAAGTGGCTCGACAGGCCGCGGAGTGCTTCGCGCGTGAGCTCCTCCATGAGGCTCGTCAGCGCCGGAGCCGGGTCCGCGCCCTCATCGAGGATGTCTGCGTAGGGATTCACGGTGGCCTCCCCGAAGACCTCCAGCACCACCTCGTGCGTGGCGGGGTGGAGGACCTCGACACGGCCCACGTACATCACCACCTCGGTGGCGCTCTGGCCCACCGTGTAGCCCTCGGTGTCAATCAGTTCACGTTCACCGGACTGGGTGCGTTTCTCCGCCGAGGGGCGGAGGACCATCAATCCGTCAGGCCGGACGCCGTAGGAGGCCAAGGTCGCCACCACGGCGCGCGTCAGCCCCTTATCGCTGTCCTCGCCGGGCCGCGCCACCTGCAGCTCGGTGGGGCCGAAGAAGAGGGCCGCGTCACCCGTCTGCGCCAGGGCCACGTTCACCAGCCGCTGAGACAGCTCCACGGCGCGCCAGTCGGGCTCCGCCCACTGGAAGTCGAAGGGCTGGACGACCACCGCGGACGCGCCCAGCGATTCGGGCACGGCGCCCCGCACCTGGAAGGGCGTGCTCCGGCAGGCCGCGGCCAGGATGGCCACCATGAGCAGCATCAGGCGCGGGCAAGGGAAGGGAGCGGTGTGTTTCACGACCCCCCATACAAGACGAACGTTCGGCCAGAATCCAGAATCCTGCGTCACTCCCTCGCGGAAGGACGCAGGAATCCGGATGGGGCCTCAGTAGCGGGCCGGCGGGTCGCTTGCGGGAAAGCTCTCCAGCAGCTCCTCGTCCACGGCGTCTCGCGTCGTGTCATTGCCGCCTGAAGCGACGCTCGCGTTGGTGGGTTGCTTCTCCACCGAGTCCGCGCCGCGCCTGCCCCCTTGGGCCGAGCGCTTGCGGCCGGTGCCCGCCCTGGAGACGCCCGCCATGCGGGCGCCGAGCAGATTCTTGGCCCGCTCGGCGAGGTTTCGCTGCTCCTCCTGCCAATCGCGGAAGAACTGGGCGAGCTCGGGGTCGCCGATTTCCTCGGCATCCCGGATGTACGCCTCACTGGTCGAGGCCCCCTTGAGCAGGTGGTACAGGACGCTGATGAGGTTGTATTGCTCGTCCCGGGTCCCCGTCTGCCGCTCTTCGCCTGCCATGCCGCCTCCCGTGGATGAGTGAAGTGCCACGGAGAGAAAGCTATGCACGGCGAGCCGGGAGCCTTGGCGGGGGCGGCTGCCCGCCTGCCTGGGGTGCTCAGGCCTGGAGCATCGGCTCCAGGCGGCCCTCGGTGTCCAGGCGGGACAAGTCGGAGTAGCCGCCGACGTGCGTGTCGCCAATGAAGATTTGCGGCACGGTGCGCTGGCCACCGCTCATCTCCACGAGCTTCGCGCGCAGGTCGTCGTCTCCAGTGACATCCACCTCTTCGAAATCCACGCCCTTGCGCTTGAGCAGGTCCTTGGCGCGGACGCAGTAGCCACAGTAGGTGGTCGTAAAAATCTTCACGGGCTTCACGGGTGTCTCCTCCCTCGTATTCACCAAAGTAAGGGCCAGGAGGGCGTGCCGCCACCCAGCCCGCAAAGACGACGGCCTCCGGATCCCCATGAGGGAGCCGGAGGCCGCGTTCAGGACGTCACCCCGGACGGATGCCGGGGTGAGGGGCGGACTACATGCCCATGCCGCCCATGCCGCCCATGCCACCCATCCCGCCCATGCCACCGCCGGCGGGGAGGTCCTTCTCCTCCTTCGGACGCTCCGCCACCATGGCCTCGGTGGTGAGCATCAGCGAGGACACGGACGCCGCGTTCTGCAGCGCGGTGCGGCTGACCTTGGCCGGGTCGATGACGCCGGCGGCCAGCAGGTCCTCGTAGGTGCCCGTGGCGGCGTTGAAGCCGAACGGACCGGAGGACTCCTTGACCTTGTTCACCACCACGCTGCCCTCCAGGCCGCCGTTGCCGACGATCTGGCGGAGGGGCTCCTCGACGGCGCGGCGGATGATGTCCACGCCGAACTTCTCACCGCCGGACAGCTGCAGGCCGTCCAGCGCCTTGAGGCAGCGGATGTAGGCCACGCCGCCGCCAGGGACGACGCCCTCTTCCACGGCCGCGCGGGTCGCGTTGAGCGCGTCCTCGACGCGGGCCTTCTTCTCCTTCATCTCCGTCTCGGTGGCCGCGCCGACGTTGATGACTGCCACGCCGCCCACGAGCTTCGCCAGGCGCTCCTGGAGCTTCTCGCGGTCGTAGTCGCTGGAGGTCTCCTCGATCTGGGCGCGGATCTGCTTCACGCGCGCTTCGATCTCCTGCTGGCCACCGGCACCGTCGACGATGGTGGTGTTGTCCTTGTCCACCGTGATGCGCTTCGCGCGGCCCAGGTCCTGGAGGGTGATGGTGTCCAGCTTGATGCCCAGGTCCTCGGCGATCATCCGGCCGCCCGTCAGGGTGGCGATGTCCTCGAGCATGGCCTTGCGGCGGTCACCGAAGCCCGGCGCCTTCACCGCGCACACGTTCAGCACGCCGCGGATCTTGTTGACCACCAGGGTGGCCAGGGCCTCGCCCTCGATGTCCTCGGCGATGATGAGCAGGGGCTTACCGGCGCGGGCGACCTGCTCCAGGATGGGCAGGAGGTCCTTCATCGAGGAGATCTTCTTCTCGTTGATGAGGATGAGCGCGTCGTTGAGCGCCGCCTCCATGCGCTCCGGGTCCGTCACAAAGTACGGGGACAGGTAGCCGCGGTCGAACTGCATGCCTTCGACCACGTCCAGCGTCGTCTCCAGGCCCTTGGCCTCTTCGACGGTGATGACGCCTTCCTTGCCCACCTTCTCCATCGCGTCCGCGATGATGGTGCCGATGGTCTCGTCACCGTTGGCGGAGATGGTACCGACCTGGGCAATCTCCTTCTTGTCCTTGGTCGGCTTGGCCAGCTTCTTCAGCTCGGCGACGATGGCGCCCACGGCCTTGTCGATGCCGCGCTTGATGTCCATCGGGTTGTGGCCCGCGGCGACCAGCTTCGCGCCCTCGCGGAAGATGGCCTGCGCCAGCACGGTGGCCGTGGTGGTGCCGTCACCGGCGACGTCAGACGTCTTGGAGGCAACCTCCTTGACCATCTGCGCGCCCATGTTCTCGAACTTGTTCTCGAGCTCGATCTCCTTGGCGACCGTCACACCGTCCTTGGTGATGGTCGGGGAGCCGAAGCTCTTCTCGATGACGACGTTGCGGCCCTTGGGGCCCAGGGTGACCTTGACCGCGTCGGCCAGGATGTTGACGCCGCGGAGGATGGCCTCACGCGCGCGCACGTCGAAAAGAATGTCCTTCGCCATTTGGATGGTTCCTTGAAGGAAGAGTGGGGGAAGCCGGATTACTTCTCGATGACGCCGAGCACATCCTCTTCACGGAGGATGAGGTGCTCCTCGCCGTCGAGCTTGATCTCGGTGCCCGCGTACTTGCTGAACAGGATGGTGTCGCCGGCCTTGATGTCCAGCGGACGGACCTTGCCGTCCTCCTGCACCTTGCCGTTGCCCACGGCGATGACCTTGCCCTCGAGGGGCTTCTCCTTCGCCGTGTCGGGGATGAAGAGGCCGCCCTTGGTCTTGTTCTCCTCGGCGACGCGCTTGACGATGAGCCGATCCTGCAGGGGACGAATCTTCATGGCCTGCTCCTTACATGTCGCTTCCGGCGCCGTTTCCGTTGGCAACCGAAAGCTGCTTGGGGGTTGAAAAAGGGCCTCGCGACCCATGGGGTTAGCACTCGCACCTCATGAGTGCTAACGCCCAGGCGCGGCGGATAATAACCAGCGAAGTTGACCCGTCAAGCGACGCTGGCTGACCGCTCCCGAACGTGCCAACTGCGCGGCATTGCTGGGGTTTTTCCGTGACGTCCCCGACCCGCGGCTTCATGCCCGGCGGGCTGCCGTGGGGCGCTGGATTGGCACTCGCGATAGGAGAGTGCTAACGCAAGTGCCTGGAATCACTGGGAGTGGCTTTTGCCGCGCCCGCACCCGATTGCTACGCTTCCCAGGTCTCCTTCGGGCGACGTCCGCCCGGGGAATGACGGGAGGTGTCCATGAGTGGACTGGTGGCGTCCCTGTCTCTGAAGGAGTTCTTCAAGTCTCTTCTGGGCGAGGTCACGGGGCGGCAGCGGGTAGAACTGGCGGAGGTGACGGAGTTCTACCTGGTGAACCTGCTGTCCGAGTTCGCCGTCACCGACAAGCTGTTCACCCGCGAGGAGGACGGGCGCAAGGACCACGAGCCCCTGGCCATCCTCTACCACCAGGCCTTGCAGCAGGAGCGCGCCGAGCGCATCCGCACGCTGCGCCGGCTGGGCGACGTGTCGCTGTACACCGTGGGCTTCTTCTCCGGCGCGCTGCAGAGCGGCGTGGTGGGGCCGGACTACTACATCCAGATGGGTGGCACGGCGTATGGCCACGTGGCGGAGCTGACACCGGCGGCGGGCTTCGCGCAGGTGTACCGGGAGCTGTGCGAGAAGTTCCGCAAGGTGGTGGAGGTGCTGGAGGAGATCTCCGCGCGGGGCATGGTGCGTGCTGGCCCCAGCGGCGTGCTGAAAGTCTATGAGGCGTGGGTCCGCACCGGGAGTGACCGGCTGGAGCGCGTGCTGCTCGACGCGGGGATGATGCCGCGGCCCAAGGGTCAGCTCGCCAACTAGCCGGAGGTGGGGATGATTGGCCGCGTTCAGGACCACCTGGAGGCCATCTACGGCTTCACGTGCGAGGCAAGGGCGGAGGTCTTCGTGGTGGACACGGAGGCCGCCGCCCAACTGGGAGGCACCGGCCGCGCCGACGAGGAGCTGCTGGTGCACGAGGCTGGCGACGCGCTGGAGCTGGCCCTCTACCTGTCTCCGGCGCTGCTCGACAGGCTCAAGCCCTACGAATCCGGTCCGCTGGGTTACGTGCTGGACAGCGACCTGGCGGGTTACTGCCAGCTGGCCGAAGGCGTGAGCCACTTCCTCTACGTGGCCCACACGGCGGCCCACGGCCGGACGGTGTCGCTGCTGGAGCTGGAGGCGCAGGCGGAGGTGGACAAGTTCGCGGTGTGCCTGCTGCACCGGTGGGGCGAAGGCGTGGGGGCCTGGGCGCGTGAGCTGCTCCAGCGTCTCTTCGACCGGGTGTCCTACCGCAAGCAACTCTCCGTCCAGGAGCGGTGGCGCTACGAGGAGGCGAACCGGCTGTCACGCCGCTTCTGCTCGCGGCTGATGGGGCACGTCGCCGCCCGGCGGTTGGATCGGCTGCTGGCGGACCTGCGTTACGCCTACCGGCTGGGGGCGGAGGCCAAGCTTCGCCATTTCGCGCATGGCGGGTGAGCACCTTTCTCCTTCCGCATCGGGTAGGGTGGGCGGGTATGCCACGCGAGGCGTCCGCAGGAGGTGTCGTCATCCGGGAGAGTGCCGGCCATTGGGAGGTGGCCGTCATCCGTCCCCATGGCCGCACGTTGTGGGCGCTCCCCAAGGGGCACGTGGACCCAGGTGAGTCGCCGGAGCAGACGGCGAGCCGCGAGGTGCGTGAGGAGACGGGGCTGTCCGTGTCGCTCATGGCCCCGCTGGGCGAGATTCGCTACGTGTACCAGTTCCGCGGACAGCGCATCTTCAAGCGCGTCCACTTCTTCCTGTTCCGCTATCAGGAGGGAGAGCTGGGGCCGCTGCCGGGACCGCGCATCGAGGTGGACGAGGTGCGCTGGGTGCCGGTGGTCCAACTGGTGCCACTGCTGGGCTACAAAGGAGAGAAGGCCGTTGCCTCGAGGGCGGTGCGCTGGTTGCGCTCCCAGGGCCTGCTCCCCGAAGCCCCCTCCCCGGCGAGCATTGCCGGGAAGGAAGGGGGCTGAAGGGAACCGCGGGACTACTTGGGCTCGTCGCCCGTGTACTTGCCGGACAGCGCCTCGCGCACGTCACGGTCGAACTTCACGCGGCCGGTGGCCACCTCGCGCAGGGACAGCACGGGGGGCTTGTTCTTGGACTGCTCGAGGATGGGGCGGGCACCCGCCATCAGCTGCCGCGCGCGCTTGGCGCCGAGCAGCACCAGCGCGAACCGGTTGTCGACGAGGGGGAGGCAGTCTTCGACGGTAACGCGAGCCATGGAACGTCCTTCGGATTTCGGTGGGGCTACTGGAAGCCTCTGAACCTAAAGAGCACCCCCCGGCGAGTCAAGGAAGGACGCACCGGAGGGCAGCCGGGCGGGTGGCCCGTAGCTGGAAAGACGGCGATGAACAGGGCGACAGGGCCCCAGGCGGCTCGTCTGGGGGATGACCAGGCCCACGCCCAGCAGCACTTCCGCCACGCCGCTCAGGTCGACGCGAACGCCTCGCCGACGATGGCGCGCGCTTCCTGGAGGATGTCTTGGAGGTGGGCTTCGTCGCGGAAGCTCTCCGCGTAGATTTTGTAGACGTCCTCGGTGCCGGAGGGACGCGCGGCGAACCAGCCGTTCTCCGCCACCACCTTGAGCCCGCCGATGTCCGCGTTGTTGCCGGGCGCGCGGGTGAGGCGCTGGAGGATGGGCTCTCCGGCCAGCGTGGTGGCCTTCACCGCCTCTGGGGACAGCTTCTTCAGCGCGGCCTTCTGCGCGGCGGTGGCCGGCTGGTCGATGCGCGTGTAGTGCGGCGCGCCGAACTTCGCCGCCAGGGACTGGTAGTGCTCACCGGGGTCCTTCCCGGTGCGCGCGAGGATTTCCACCGACAGCAGGTCCAGGATGATGCCGTCCTTGTCCGTGGTCCACACCGTGCCGTCCCGGCGGAGGAACGACGCGCCGGCGCTCTCCTCGCCGCCGAAGCCGAGCGAGCCGTCCAGCAGCCCGTCCACGAACCACTTGAAGCCCACCGGCACCTCGACGACGCGGCGGCCCAGGTCCTTCGCCACGCGGTCGATGAGGCTGCTGCTCACCAGCGTCTTGCCCACCGCGGTGCCGGGCTTCCAGCCGGGCCGGTTGCGATAGAGGTAGTCGATGGCGACCGCCAGGTAGTGGTTCGGGTTCATCAGCCCCAGGCTGCGGGTGACGATGCCGTGCCGGTCCGAGTCCGCGTCGTTGCCGAACGCGATGTCATACGCGTCCTTCAGGCGCACCAGGTTCGCCATGGCATGGGGGGACGAGCAGTCCATGCGAATCTTCCCGTCGTGGTCCAGCGGCATGAACCGGAACGTCGGGTCCACCGTGGGGTTCACGACGTGCAGGTTCAGCCCGTAGCGCGTGGCGATGGGCTCCCAGTACGCGACGTTGGAGCCGCCGAGCGGGTCCGCGCCGATGCGCAGCTTCGCACCGCGCAGGGCCTCCATGTCGATGACGGTGCCCAGGTCCTCCACGTACGGGGTGATGAAGTCGTACGGCTTCACCGTGGGCGCGGTGCGCGCGCGCTCGTGGGGGATGCGCTGCACGCCCACGTTGCCCGCGCCCAGCAGCGCGTTGGCGCGCTTCTCGATGACGGAGGTGACGTTCGTGTCCGCGGGGCCGCCGTTGGGCGGGTTGTACTTGATGCCACCGTCTTCCGGCGGGTTGTGGGACGGAGTGATGACGATGCCGTCCGCGAGCCCCGCCGTGCGGCCGCGGTTGTACGTGAGGATGGCGTGGGAGATGACGGGCGTGGGCGTGGCGCCGTCGGTGAAGCGCACCTGCACGCCGTTCGCCGCCAGCACCTCCAGCGCCGTCTGCTGCGCGGGGGAGGAGAGGGCGTGGGTGTCCATGCCCAGGAAGAGTGGCCCGTCGATGCCCTGTTGCTGGCGGTACTCGCAGACGGCTTGCGTCACCGCGAGGATGTGGCCTTCGTTGAAGCTGTTGCGCGCGGAGGAGCCGCGGTGTCCGGAGGTGCCGAAGGCGACGCGCTGCTCGGCTACGCCCACGTCGGGCCGGCCGGAGAAGTAGGCGGCGCGCAGCTTCTCGGGGTCGATGAGGAAGTCTTCCGGTGGGGGCTTGCCAGCGAGCGGGTGTGCCATGGCCGCGGAACATAGCCACGCCGCAAGGAGGACGGCTCAACGATTCTGGCGAGCGTGCACCGCGTTACATCCGGGCCGTGCCGGCCCCCGGATTCAGGCGGCGATTCAACGGGCCACGGCCACCGCGCTGGATGAGGACTCGCCTTGGGGCGCGGGCTCCGGGGGCTCCTCGGCCGGGGTGGCGGCGTTCTCCGGGAGGAATGCGAGCAGCACCAGCGCGGGCACGGCGAGCAGCACGGTGCCGGCGAAGAAGGTGGGCCAGCCCAGCCACTCGGCCAGATAGCCGGAGGAGGCGGAGATGAGACGGTTGGCCACCGTGCCCAGCGCGGACAGGAGCGCGTACTGCGTGGCGCTGAAGCTCTTGTGGCACAGCGACATCAGGTAGGCGGCGAAGGCCGTCACCGCCAGACCGCCGCAGAGGTTGTCCACGGTGATGGTGGCCGCCAGCATCAGGTCGTTCTTCCCCACCAGCGCCAGTCCCATGAACATCAGGTTGGTGAGGGCCTGCGCCGCGCCGAAGACGAAGAGGCTGCGCCGCGTGCCCAGCTTCACCATCAGCACGCCGGCCAGCAGTCCACCCGCGATGGTGGACACCATGCCCAGGCCCTTGCTGAGCGCGCCAATCTCCGTGTTGGAGAAGCCCAGCTCTTTGTAGAAGGGCGTCACCATCCCGGCGGCGATGGCGTCTCCCAGCTTGTAGAGCACCAGGAAGAGGATGACGGCGACGGCGCCCTTGCGCGTGAAGTACTCCACGAAGGGCTTCACCACCGCGTCCGTCAGGTTGCGCGGTGGCTTCGAGCCCTGGGGCTCCGGGGCCAGGAGCGTGGCCACCACACCCACGCCCATCAGCAGGCCCATGATGAAGTACGTCTGGGACCAGCCGGCGATGTCCGACAGCGTCAGGGCCAGGGCGCCAGCGGTGAGCATGCCCAGGCGGTAGCCGGTGATGTACGTGGAGTTGCCGAGGCCGCGCTCCTCCACGGTGAGGATGTCCGTGCGCCACGCGTCCGCGACGATGTCCTGACTGGCGGACAGGAACGTCACCAGCACCGCCATGGCGGCCATGGTCACCGGCGCGTCCTTGGGATTCACGAGGCCCATGGCGGCAATGGCGCCCATGAGCAGCACTTGCGTCACCAGCATCCACCCGCGCCGCCGGCCCAGGAAGGGCAGGGTGTAGCGGTCCATCAATGGCGCCCAGAGCACCTTGAAGGTGTACGGCATGCTCACGAGGCCGAAGACGCCAATCGTCTTCAAGTTGACGCCTTCGTCCTTCATCCACGCCGACAGCGTGACGCCCGTCAGCCACAGGGGCAGGCCGGAGGCGAAACCAACGGCCACGAGCAGCCAGATGCGCGGGCTCTTGAGAACTTCGAGGATGGAGGGCTTGGACATGGAGGGCGCGGGAGAACAGCGGCCAGCATAGAGAATCCACCCCGCGCGTCACCATTCATGCGCGGGAATGTACGCTCGGCTGCCTTCCTAGCCGTCTAGAGCGGAGAAGTCCCAGCGCCGCCATGCCCCGTCCGGGGACCCGCGCGCCCTGGGGGCGTGTCATCGTGCCAGAGCGGCATGAATCCAGGATGGCGATGCGGATGTCCGAGGAGGCCTCCGCGAGCCGGCACTTGAGGTCGTCGAACCCCAGCCTCGTGTCGCCCAGCCGCAGCAGGAGCGCATGCCTCTTCCGGGCGTCGTCCCGTGCGAAGCGCAGCGGACGCGTGTCTGTGCCGCCCGGGTCATTGCCGGCCACCAGCGCGAAGCGGCGCAGCGTGTCCGCGTCCGCGGCGGACACTGCCAGGGCGAGCACCACCGCCAGGGCGCGCGTGGGGCAGGGCAGACGGCTCATGGCTTCTGCAGCACCCAGTGCGTCTGCGCTCCGGGGACTTCCAGTTCGGCCATCCGGCCGACATCGCCATCCGCCTGGGCAAAGGCGCGCCGGGCGGCTTCCGCCAGCGTCTCCTGGGGCAGGGGCTCGTCACTCAGCACGACGATGACGCGCTCAGCTCCGGAGCCGGTGAACTCCCAGCCTCCGGGCAGCCAGTGCTGTCCGCTGCCGGGTGCCACGGGGGCGCTGGCTCCCGCCTCCGGATACAGCGGCGTCACCTCGCCAATGGCATCCACTGACAGCGCCGCCACGTAGCGGTGCGTCCCCGCCGTGTAGCCCACCGTCACCCGCTCACCCAGGTCGAGCGCCTCGGGCCTGCCTGGAATGGCCTCGCGCTGCGGCCCCAGTCCCCCTCCGATGAGCAGCTCCGCCGTCGCGCCGCCCTTGAGGCGGTTGAGTCCCTCGAGGACGTCTGACTCCGCGCTGGAGCCCAGCAGCGGGCGCACCAGCACCACCACCACCAGCGACGCGGCGATGGCCACCGTCGTCGCCACCCAGCGGCGCGGCGGAGGCTGGGCGGAGTCGTGCTGCTGCTGAAGGGCCTGCTCCACGCCGGCCTCGAAGCGCCCGAAGGGGCCTTCCGCTTCGAACCGTGTCTGGGCTGCCTGGATGCCGCGCAGGGCCTGGGCGCAGGTCTCGCATGAGGCCGCATGGGCCTGGACGCGGGCTGCCTCGGTGCTGGTCAGCTCTCCGGCGCTCAGGCGGCGCAGTGTCCATTCCGATTCGTGCGCGCTCATGGGACCTTCAGCTCCTCTCCGCCCAGCACGGCGACGAAGTGCTCCAGCCGCTTGCGGATGGTGGGTACCGAGCGGCTCCGCAGCGCGGCCACTGCTTCCGGCGTCATTCCATCGACGTGGTGGTGGATGGCGGCCGCCTGTGTCTCCACGTCCTTGGAGGACAGTCCTTCCTGGAAGGTGTCTTCGTCGCTCGTCGCGTTGTCGCGGCCCGTCATCCGCGAGGCGGTACACAGCAGGCTCTTGCGCAGCATGGTCCACGTTCCCTTCGAATCGAACGGCCCCCGGCGGGCCGTGCAGCAGCGTGCCTGCCTGTATGGACACTGCTCGGCCGGAAAACGGAAAAGGCGCCCGCAGGGTGCGTGAAACGTCCGGAATCACGATGCTTGAAGTTTGGTTGCCCGCTCCCCAGGCATCTATTCCGTACCAGCGGACGGCCGAAATTCTCAGTCCCTACCTTTCGGCCATGGAAAAGAGACACCCCAACCATCCCGGCGAGATGGGTACGGACGCGCAGCTGGCAGAGCGTGAGCGGGCCCCGGACGAAATCAACGCCCGGGCCAGGGCCGTCGGGTTGCTTATCGACGCCGGGGTTCCCTTCGTCGTGGGCGGTGCCTACGCCTATGCGACGTACACCGGCATCTACCGCGACACGAAGGACCTGGACCTCTTCCCTCGCAAGGCGGACGCGCTCCGGGCGCTGCAAGTCCTGGAGAAGGACGGCTGGCGCACCGAGCGCGCGGACGAGGTCTGGCTCTACAAGGCTTTCAAGGGCGACTACTTCGTCGACTTCATCTTCTCCTCCGGCAACGGCGTGGCGGTGGTGGACGACGAGTGGTTCGAACACGCCCCGCGCGCCACCATCTTCGGGCATGAGTGTCTGGTGGCTCCCGCCGAGGAGATGATCTGGTCCAAGGCGTTCGTGAACGAGCGCGAGCGTTATGACGGCGCGGACGTGAACCACCTGCTGCTGAAGGCGGGCCGGAACATGGACTGGGAGCGGATGATGCGCCGGTTCGACCGGTACTGGGAGGTCCTGCTCAGTCACCTGATGATGTTCCGCTTCGCCTATCCGTCCGAGCGGGACGCCATTCCCGAATGGGTGATGGCGGAGCTGATGAGCCGCACGCTGCACACCCTGCGCGAGGGGTGCTGGGAAGAGAAGCTGTGCCGCGGCAACCTGATTTCCCGCGTGAACTATCACGTGGACATCCACCACTGGGGCTTCAGTGACGGGAGGTCCTGGGACGAGAACGAACGACAGCGAGGGGACGAGAGTGGCGCGCGATCCGGGCTCGAAAATTCGGTTGGCGGCGGTCGGTGACCTGCACTGTCGGGAGGACCACCACGGTCGCTTCCGGCAACTGGTCAAGCAGGTGAACGCCACGGCGGACCTGCTCGTGTTGTGCGGCGACCTCACCGACCGCGGAATGATTGAAGAGGGCAAGGTGCTGGCGGAGGAGCTGTCCGCGCTCCGCGTTCCCTGCGCCGCGGTGCTCGGCAACCACGATTATGAGCACAACCAGGTGAAGGAGATTTGCGGCGAGCTGGCCAAGGTTGGCGTCCACGTGTTGGACGGGGACCACTTCATCTTCGAGAAGGTGCTGGGTGTGGCGGGAGTGAAGGGCTTTGGCGGCGGCTTCGGCAACGCGACGCTCCAGGCCTTTGGCGAGGGCCAGACGAAGGCCTTCGTGCAGGAGGCCGTCACGGAGTCGCTCAAGCTGGAGGCCGCGCTGAGCCACCTCGACGTGGAGAAGAAGGTGGTCATCATGCACTACGCCCCGGTGCCGGACACGCTGGAGGGGGAGAACATCGAGATTCGCCCCTTCCTGGGCACCAGCCGCCTGTCCATGCCCATTGACCACTACGGCGCGGAGGCGGTGTTCCACGGGCACGCGCACCATGGCGCTCGCAACGGAAAGACGAAGAGCGGCATCCCCGTCTACAACGTGGCCATGCCCTTGTTGACGAAGCACACCCCGGACCAGCGGTATGTGTTGCTGGAGGTGTAGCCACCCCTCGGGGCAGCACAGTGTCGCGTAGCCGATATTGTGCGAGATGCATGGCGAGTGGACGCCTGAGGACCCAGCGCGGCCTGTGGTACGCGGTGACTTGCTGCGTCGCCCCCCGCTACCGGACGCGTTTCAACATGACAGGTGTTCCTCAGTGCCCCAAGAGTGGCCTGGCTGGCCGTTCGTGCTGTCGCGGAAGTGAGCGCGCCCTCTCGACCGTGCGGGAGGTTCGATGAGCTCCTCCACCCCTCGCGTCAATCGCTTTGGACCGCCGCTGCCGCCGCCGACGCTCGTTGGCTACGTGGTGGCGGCGCTGGCGGTGTTGCTCATCGCCGTCCTTACGTATCAGGCGCTGGAGACGCGGACGAACGCCGTGGAGATGGTCCGCCACACCATGGGGGTGGTCGAACGTCTCAAGACGCTCCTCTCCACGGTGAAAGATGCGGAGAGCAGCCAGCGCGGCTTCCTGCTGACGAGCGAGGACAGCTACCTGGAGCCGTACACCAACGCCAATCGGTTGCTGCCCACGCAGTTGGCGCAGCTCCAGGCGTTGATGGACGACAACGAACTGCAGCAGCGGCGGCTGGTGACCCTCAACGCGCTCATGACCGAGAAGCTGGCGGAGATGCAGCGGACGGTGGAGCTGAAGCAGATGGGCCAGCCGGATGCCGCGCTGGCCCTGGTCCGGACCGGTGAAGGCATCGAGCTGATGAGCCGCATCCGAGCCCTGGTGGAGCAGATGGAGACAGAGGAGCGGCGGCTGCTCGAGTTGCGCAATGGCGACTTCCAGCGCGCGGCCGCCACGTCGCTGACCGTCACCTGGATGGGGTCGGCGCTGCTGCTCGTGCTCATCACCATCGCGGGATACATGACGTCGCGCGAGTTCCGGGCGCGCTCCATCCAAGCCTGGATTCAGCGCGGCCAGTCGCAGCTGAGCGCGGCGATACAGGGCGAGCAGCGCCTGGAGCAACTGGGCGACAACGTGCTGCGCCTGCTGGCGGGGTACCTGGATGCACAAGTGGGCGCCATCTACCTGTCAGATGGGGCGGACCGCTTCCGCCGCTTCGCGGGTTATGCGCTGCCCGCGTCCGTCCCGAACTCGGGCGCGGTGCTCCAGCCGGGGGAAGGGCTCGTCGGCCAGGCGCTCAAGCACCGCCGAACCTTCCACGTCCGGGACGTGCCCGAAGGCTACCTGCCCGTCAGCTCCAGCCTGGGGCGCGGGACGCCGCGACACCTGCTGGTGGTGCCCGCGCAGGTGGACGGCAAGGTCAACGCGGTGGTGGAGCTGGGCTTCCTCCACCCCGTTCATCCCTCGGACCTGGAGCTGCTCGAACGGGTGTCGGAGTCGGTGGGCATCGCGGTGCGGACCTCCCATGACCGCACGCGGCTGGAGGAGCTGCTGGAGGAGACGCAGCGCCAGTCCGAGGAACTCCAGGCCCAGCAGGAGGAGCTGCGCGTCTCCAACGAAGAGATTGAGGAGCAGAGCCGCATCCTGAAGGAGTCCCAGGCCCGGCTGGAGGAGCAGCAGGCGGAGCTGGAGCAGACCAACTCCCAACTGGAGGCGCAGACGCAGTTGCTGGAGAAGCAGAAGGACGTCCTCACCCGGGCCCAGGCGGAGCTGACGGAGAAGGCCGAGGAGCTGGAGCGCACCAGCCGCTACAAGTCCGAGTTCCTGGCCAACATGAGCCACGAGCTGCGCACGCCGCTCAATAGTTCGCTCATCCTGGCCAAGCTGCTGGCCGACAACAAGGACGGGAACCTCACCGAGGAGCAGGTGAAGTTCGCGCAGACCATCTCCGCGGCGGGCAACGACTTGCTCGCGCTCATCAACGACATCCTGGACCTGTCTCGCATCGAGGCGGGGAAGCTGGACCTCCAGCCGGAGGCGGTGAGCCTGCCGCGCTTCGTGGAGAACCTGTCGAGCACCTTCCAGGTGCTGGCGCAGGAGAAGGGCATTGGCTTCACCGCGCAGGTGGAACCGGGAGCGCCGGCCTTGGTGGAGACGGACCCCCAGCGGCTGGGTCAGGTGCTGAAGAACCTGCTCTCCAACGCGCTCAAGTTCACGGAGAAGGGGGCGGTGTCCCTGCGCGTCCTGCCCGCCGGTCCGGGCCGGGTGGCGTTCGCCGTCACGGACACTGGCATCGGCATTCCCGCCCACCTCCAGGGCCTCATCTTCGAGGCCTTCCGGCAGGCGGATGGCAGCACCCACCGCAAGTACGGCGGCTCGGGGCTGGGCCTCTCCATCTCCCGCGACCTGGCGCGGCTGCTGGGCGGTGACGTGTCGGTGGAGAGCACGCCCGGCCAGGGAAGCACTTTCACCGTGACGCTGCCGGTGGCGCTCAGCGACCGGACACTGGTGGTTCGCGAGTCCCCTGGCGCGGCGGCCTCCTTCCGTGCGCCCCCGTCGCCGGTGGCCCCGCGGCCCGCGCCTGTTCCCGTCTCGCGGGTGGAGACCGCGCCGCGCCCGCTGGCCGCCAGCGCGGTGGAGGACGACCGCGAGCAGTTGGCTCCGGACGCGCGCATCATCCTCGTCGTCGAGGATGACCGGCGCTTCGCCCTCATCCTCCGGGACCTGGCGCGGGAGCTGGGCTTCTTGGCCATCGTCACCGACAACGGTAGTGACGCCTACCAGGCCGCCGTGCAGTACCAGCCGAGCGCCATCCTGCTGGACATGAACCTGCCGGACCATTCGGGCCTGGCGGTGCTGGACCAGCTCAAGCGCAACGCGAAGACGCGGCACATCCCCGTGCACGTCATCTCCGTGGCGGACCACACGCGTGAGGCGCTGGAGCTGGGGGCCGTGGGCTATGCCCTCAAGCCGGTGCAGCGCGAGCAGCTCATGGAGGCCGTGCGCAAGCTGGAGACGAAGTTCTCACCCGGCGTGCGGCGCGTGCTGGTGGTGGAGGACGACGCCCGCCAGCTCGAGAGCATCCAGCACCTGCTGGAGAGCGACGAGGTGGGCATCGTCGGCGTGGCCACGGCGGGGCAGGCGCTGGAGAAGCTGCGGGAGCGCACCTTCGACTGCATGGTGATGGACCTCAACCTGCCGGACCTCAGTGGCTATGAGCTGCTGGAGCAGATGGCCGCGCTGGAGAACGTCTCCTTCCCGCCCGTCATCGTCTACACGGGCCGCTCGCTGACCCGCGACGAGGAGCAGCGGCTGCGGCGCTTCTCCAAGTCCATCATCATCAAGGGCGCGCGCTCGCCCGAGCGCCTGTTGGACGAAGTCACGCTCTTCCTCCATCAGGTGGAGGCGCGGATGCCTCCGGAGCGGCAGCGCATGCTGCAGGTGGCGCGCGACCGGGAGGCGGCGCTGGAGGGCCGGCGCATCCTGGTGGTGGAGGACGACGTGCGGAACATCTTCGCCCTGTCCAGCGTCCTGGAGCCGCGGGGCGCCAAGGTGGAGATTGCCCGCAACGGAAGGGAGGCGCTGGAGCGCCTGACGCGCAGCCTCGCCCAGCCGTCTCAGACGGTGGACTTGGTGCTGATGGACATCATGATGCCGGAGATGGATGGGCTGACGGCCATGCGCGAAATCCGCAAGCGCACCGAATGGCACAAGCTGCCCATCATCGCCCTGACCGCGAAGGCCATGCGGGATGACCAGGAGAAGTGCCTGGCCGCTGGCGCCAACGACTACATCGCCAAGCCTCTGGATGTGGAGAAGCTGCTGTCGCTCATCCGCGTCTGGATGCCCAAGGCCTAGGGACGGGCGGGCGGCATGAGGGCATCCAAGGACCTGGACATCGAGCTGAGGCTGCTGCTGGACGCCATCTACTTGAAGTACCACTACGACTTCCGTGGCTATGCCATGGCGTCGCTCAAGCGGCGCATGACGTTGGCCGCGGACCGCTTCGGCTGCCGCACGTTGTCACAGCTCCAGGGCCGCCTCATTCACGAGCCGGACCTGTTCCCGGAGTTGCTCAACTACCTCACCGTGCAGGTGAGCGAGATGTTCCGGGATCCGTCCTACTTTCGCTCGCTGCGTGAGAGTGTCGTCCCGCTGCTCAGGACGTACCCATCCCTCAAGGTCTGGGTGGCGGGGTGCAGCACGGGTGAGGAGGTCTACTCGCTGGCCATCCTGCTGCGCGAAGAGGGGCTGCTGGAGCGCACGCTCATCTACGCCACGGACATCAACACCCAGGCACTCCAGAAGGCGGAGGCGGGCGTCTACGCCGTGGACCGCATCGCCGCCTTCACCCAGAACCACAGCCAGTCCGGGGCTTCGGCCTCGCTCTCCGATTACTACACGGCGGCCTATGGGAACGCGGTGTTCGACCGCACCTTGAAGAAGCACATCGTGTTCTCGGACCACAGCCTGGCCACAGACAGTGTCTTCGCGGAGGTCCAGCTGCTGTCCTGTCGCAACGTCCTCATCTACTTCAACCGTGAACTGCAGGAGCGCGCGCTCGGGCTGTTCAAGGACTCGCTCTGTCGCAGGGGGTTCCTGGGCCTGGGGGCCCGTGAGTCCTTGCGATTCTCTCAACACGCGTCGGCTTTCTCCTCCCTCGTCTGGGAGGACCGCCTCTTCCAGAAAGTGTAGGCCGCTCGTGGACTTCGAAAGCCTCAGGGGCCGCATCGACGCCGTGGTGGTGGGCGCTTCCGCCGGGGGCGTGGATGCGCTGGTCACGGTGTTGCCCTCGCTTCCCCGCGCGTTCCGCCCTTCGGTGCTCGTCGTCATCCACCAACCTCGGGAGCGACGCAGCATGCTGGTGGACATCTTCTCCGCGCGCTGCGCGCTCCCCGTCCGGGAAGCGCAGGACAAGGAGTCCGTCCAGCCAGGGACCATCTACTTCGCGCCGCCCGACTACCACCTGCTCGTGGATGAAGGACCTTCGCTGGCCCTCTCCGCGGACGACCCCGTGCTCTTCTCCCGGCCGTCCATCGACGTACTCTTCGAGTCGGCCGCGGACGTTTACGGTCACCGCCTGGCGGGCCTCATCCTCACGGGCGCGAATTCGGACGGTGCGCGCGGGTTGGCGGCTGTGCGGGACGCGGGCGGCGTGACTTTGGTGCAGCGCCCCGACACGGCCCACGTCGCCACCATGCCCGCCGCGGCGCTGGCGCGTGGCCCCGCGGATTTCGTGCTCTCGCTCGAACAGCTCGCCGACCTGTTGCGGAGGGTAGGAGGTGGACATGAAGGTTGACGGTACCGGGAAGGACTCCGCTCCCATGACGCCCCGGGTGAAATGCCTCCTCGTCGATGACCTCGAGGAGAACCTCATCGCGCTCGCTGCGCTGCTGCGCCGTGAGGATGTCGAGGTGCTCCAGGCCCGCTCGGGCGCGGATGCACTGGAGCTGCTGCTGGAGCACGACGACGTCGCGCTCGCCTTCCTCGACGTGCAGATGCCGGAGATGGATGGCTTCGAGCTGGCGGAGTTGATGCGCGGCTCGGAGCGCACGCGTCACATCCCCATCATCTTCGTCACCGCGGGGGCACACGACCAGCGTCGGCGCTTCAAGGGCTATGACGCGGGCGCGGTGGACTTCCTCTACAAGCCGCTGGAGCCGCACGTCCTGCGGAACAAGGCGGAGGTCTTCTTCCAGCTCCACCGGCAGAAGCAGCAGCTGGCCCACCAGTTGGAGGAGCTGACGGAGACGCTTCGCCTCAACGAGATGTTCACCGCCGTGCTGGGCCATGACCTGCGCAACCCGTTGAGCGCCATCCTCACGGCCGCGGACCTGCTCTTCCGCCGCACGGAGGACCCCGCTGTCCGCAAGAGCGCCAGCCGCATGCTGACGAGCGGCAAGCGCATGGGCCGGATGATTGAGGACGTGCTCGACCTGGCGCGGGCCCGGCTCGCGGGTGGCATCCCGCTGCGCCGGAGCGAGACGGACTTCGGTCTGCTCGTCCAGCGAATCGTCCAGGAGCACCACGCGGCATTTCCCCAGCACTCCCTCGACGTGCGGAAGGAAGGGGACCTGGTGGGGGACTGGGATTCGGACCGGCTCGCGCAGGTGGCCTCGAACCTGATTGGCAACGCGCTTCAGCACGGGGACACCAGCGAGCCGGTGCAGCTCCGGCTGGATGGCAGCCACGCGGACACCATCACCTTCTCCGTGACCAACGTGGGCGTGATTCCCGCCGAGCAGCAACCCTACCTCTTCGACCCATTCCGGGGATGCTCACAACAGCGGGCTCGCACCGGAGGCCTGGGATTGGGGCTCTACATCGTCCAGCAAATCATTCACGCGCATCACGGCAGCGTGGACGTGGAGTCCGGCTCCGGGCGTCACACCGTGTTCCGCGTCGTCCTGCCCCGGCGGGGGACGGAGGTCATCAAGCTGTGAGCTTCGCCAGGTCCTTGTTCCGCACCGGCGCTCGTGAAGGGATGCCAGTGACGGGCGCTGTCTGACGGTGAGTCGGGGACGGGGTGCTCAGGGCGCCTGCTCCGTCTTCGCGGGCAGCTTCGGTGCGTCGGGTGCCTTCGCTGCTTCCTGCAAGTCCTCGGGCCTGGTGGGCAACGTCAGTCGTGACTCGGGCACCTTGAGGACGTCGGGGCCGGAGCCGCGGGCGTAGCGCGTGCCGGGCTCATCGGGGACTTCTGAGCCGAGCCAGAGCCGCGCCAGTTCGCGTCCGTCCGCGCCTAGCAGCACGGCGCCAGGGGAGTCCTCTGTCACGCCATACCGGGCCCAACTCTTGGGGTTCGTCTCGCCGTAGCCCGTGGCCTTCAGGCCTTCCAGCGCGCGCAGCAGCGAGGCGAGCTTGAAGTGCTGTGCCTTGCCCCGCTGCGGGGCCTCCATGTCCCAGTGCCCGGCGCCTTCGTTGGCTTCCGACGTGCTCACCACGGTGATGGCGGGCGCGCCACCGCCCGGGTGGAACACGATGCGGCGGACGTCCTGGCGCCGGAACTCCAGCACGCGCCGGTCCTTCAGCTCCCGGACGCTCACGTCCAGCACGCCGAGGGCGTCCTCGGGCACCTCACCCAGCACGGCTTGCGTTCCCTGCTCGCGCAACGCATAGGCGCGCACGGCGCCATCTTCCGTCACGCGGGACATCCGCACGCGCACCGGCTCGCCCGGGCCACCGGTGAAGCGGGCGTCCACCACCGGGGCCTCCAGACCCAACCGCTTCCGGGACTCCGGCGTGTCTTCGGGGAAGGACAGTGCCCGCTGCTCCACCAGGGCCTTCAGCAGCTCCGCGACGCGTGTCGCGTTCGCGTTGGCGGCCACGGGCGTGACCAGTCGCCAGCCCGCGCCGTCCGCGTCCCGCGTCAGTTGATACGCACCCTGCGGCGCCTTCACCTCGATGCCCTTCAGCGCACGCTCGTCCAGGGGTGTCAGGAGGTCCTTGGCGCGCAGGGCGAAGGTGTCCCGGTCCAGGGCCCAGCGCACCGTCCCCGCGGCGGCGTGGACCGCCGGCTCCGCGTCTCGGCGTACGTAGACGGAGCCGTCGTAGGTGTTCTCCTTGCCACAGTGCAGCGTCACCGTGCGCTGGCGAGCGGGGTCCTGCGCCCCCTGGCCTCGAGCATCTGGCACGAAGGCCCGGGCCGTGACGGTGAAGAGGGGCGGTTTCAGGCCGTACGCGTCCAGGTCGGCGTCGGTGGGCGCCTCCTTCACGGTGGCGCTGAAGCTCGAAGACGCCAGCGTGCCGAGGATGGTCTCCACCACGGCCGCCTCCGCGCGAGCGGACACGGGCGCCGTCAGCTTCCATGTGCCGTCCTGCTCGCGAACCAGCTCCGTGATGTCGCCCCGGGCCCGCACCGTCAAGTGCGTGAAGACAGGCTTCGCGGCAGGCGCCCCGTCGTCCTGGCCGCGCGTCTCCTCCGTCCCCGTGACGAAGAGGCGCTGCTGGGCGTCGGCTTTCCGCCGGGCCTCGCTCGCTTCGGACGCCTTCTCCCCGGTGCATGCGGTGAGCCCCAGGCCCGCCGCGACGACGGTGAGGATGCTCCACCACCACCTTCCGCGGGCCGGCGTCACTTGTTGCGCCTCGACAGCCAGATGGCCAGGCCCACGCCCAGCAGCGTCAGCGGCATGAGGTCCGTGGCGAAGAATCGGATGCGGCTGAGCGTCGCCGCGTCCAGCTCCAGTGTGGACACCTCGCGGTCCGGCGGGCGGATGGTGATTTTCGTGAGCTGGTTGGACGCCCAGCCCAGCGCGTTCATCACCAGGTTGCGGTTGGGCTCATGGCCCCAGTTCGGGTCCAGGAGAAGCTCCGAGTCCCCCATCACCACCAAGCGCGCTTCATCAAAGCGCTTGCCCGGCGAGGCCTGGGTATCACGCGTCACGGCGGCCACCAGCACCAACTGGCCCGTCTTCTCGCCATCCGAAGGCACCGCGTTCTCCTCTGGCGTGCTCTCCACCCAGCCGTACTGGGACGTGAGGACCACCGGCTGCACCTGGACGCCCGGCGCCATCCCCATGCGCAGCAGGGTCAGGCTGCGCGGGGTGGGGAACTCCACATTGAGTCCTCGCTGGTGCAGCGGCTTGCCAATCTCGTGGTCGCTGTAGAAGAGGGACAGCACCACGAAGGGATTGCCGCTGTTGTACTGAGCGTCCGCGACGATGCCCTCATCCACCTGCACGCCGTGCTCCGCCAGCAGTCCGTCCAGGCCATCACGGAGGCCGGCGTCAGCGAAGTAGAGCATGCGTCCTCCGGAGGCGAGATAGCGCTGGAGCAGCTCCTTCTCCGGCGCGGTGTAGGGCCCCCGGGCCCCCGCGATGATGACCAGCGCGGCGTCCCGTGGCACGTCTTGGACACCCGCGAGGTTCAGCGGTTCCGCGGTGTAGCCCTCCTGGAGCAACTGCCTCCGGAATTCGGACAGGCTGGCGCCCGGGTCATGGGGCGGCGCCTGCTCCTTGTCCAGGGGCCACTCCCCGTGGCCGGTGACGAAATAGACCTTCTGGGTGCCCACCGCGTTCAGCTTGAGGACCGCGTGTGTCAGCTCCTGCTCGGACACGGTGGCGAGCAGCGTGTGCGTGGCGTGCTCGCCCTCGCCGCGTACCAGCACCACCGCCGTCTGGCCCTCACGCACCTGGTACTTCGCGGCCAGGTCCGGGCTGCGGCGCGGGTCCTTGAAGGTGTACTCGAACTTCCCCGGCGCTTCGGCATGGTAGAGCGCGAAGAGGGCTTCCAACTGGCCGTACTGGGCATGCGCCGGGGTGATGAACGCGATGGCGCGCACCTGGTCGGGAATGGCGGCCAGCGTGGACACCGTCTGCGGCGCCAGCGTGTGGATGCGCGCCTGCGTCAAATCCCAGCGCCGGTTCTGCTTGAAGGCCAGGTAGTTCACCGCCACCAGCACGGCCAACACGCCCAGCGTGGTGAGCACCGTGGTGGCGAAGAAGCTGCTGGAGCGGCGCGTGGCGAACTGGCCGAACTGCCGGTAGTTCGTCGCGCCGTAGATGCCCACCAGCACCAGCCCCGCGCCCGCCTTCACGGCGGCGGTGACGGCGCTGTCCGAGGTGATGAACAGGGTGAACGGACTCGACAGCAACAGCAGCAGTCCGAACGCGCCCAGGACCTTGCCGACATGAGCTGCCTTCATGTCAGGCCCACCGCTGCGCATCCACCGTGCGGTGGGTGAGGAAGAGGGAGAAGCCGATGACGGAGGCGAAGAACACCAGCGACTGCGCGTCCAGCACGCCCTTGATCATCCCCTGCAACTGGAGGTCGCAGGCGACGTAGGACAGCGCGGAGCGCAGCGGCTCCTCCGCGCGGCGGGCCACCTGGCCCAGCAGCATCCACGCCAGCAGGGCACAGAAGGTGAGGAAGGCCGCCAGCATCTGGCTCTCCGTCAGCGCGGAGATGAACAGACCCACGGCCATGCAGGTGGCGCCCCACAGCAGCAGCGCGCCGTAGCCCAGCAGGACGGTGGACCACTCCAGCACGAGCCCGGACTCGCTGTGGCCCAGTACGGACAGCAGTAGCGGGAAGACGAGCGTGAGCGCCAGCGTGGCGGAGATGACGCCCAGGCCGCCCAGGTACTTGCCCAGCACGATTTCAATGGGCCGCACCGGGGCCGTCATCAGCAGCTCGAAGGTGCGGTTGCGCTTCTCCTCCGCGAACAGCCGCATGGACAGGAACGGCGTGACGACCAGGGTGATGACCAGGACGCTGCCCCACAGCTCTACCACCACCCCGTCCGTGAGGTTGCGGTACATGTTGAAGTCCGGGGACATCTGCGCCCAGCCCACCCGGCGCGCCACGCCCTGGACGTCGTTGAACGCCTGCAGCAGGTCCATGAAGTAGAAGGCCGTCAGCGCCGCCATCGCCGTGAAGACGGCGTAGGCCCACGGCGTGGTGAAGTAGATGGACAGTTCCTTGCGGGCAATCGCCAGGGCGGTGCGCATGGAGGCGGGGTCCTTGAAAAAGGGGCCGCGCTCAGGCGGCGGTCAGCTTGATGAAGACTTCTTCCAGCGACGCGTTCTCCGCCTGCCCGTGGATGCGGGCCAGCTGGGAGATGTCGTCGTACGCGGCCATCTTCCCCTGGTGGATGATGAGCACCTTCTGGCACGTCATCGTGACCTCCGGGAGGATGTGCGTGGAGAGGATGACGGTGTGCTTGCCGGCCAGGCCCTTGATGAGGGCGCGCAGCTCGGCGCGCTGTGCGGGGTCCAGGCCTTCGGTGGGTTCGTCCAGGATGAGCACCGGCGGGGAGCCGAGCAGCGCCTGGGCGATTCCCACACGCTGCTTGTAGCCCTTGGACAGGTTCTGGATGACGCGGTCCATGACGTGCGTCACGCCCATGAGGGCGGCCACCCGCTCCAACTCGGCCTTGAGGGCGCTCCCCGACAGCCCCTTCAGCGAGGCGACGAAGCGCAGGTAGCCTCGCACCGTCATCTCCACGTAGAGCGGCGGCATCTCCGGCAGGTAGCCGATGCGGCGCTTCACCTCGAGCGGCTGGGCCTCCACGTCATAGCCCCCGACGCGGACCACCCCCTCTGACGGCGGGAGGAAGCCGGTGAGGATTTTCATGGTGGTGGACTTGCCCGCCCCGTTGGGGCCCAGGAACCCGAGAATCTCACCCGCCTCGACCTGGAAGGTGAGGTCGTCCACGGCCACCCGGTCTCGGTATCGCTTCGTGAGGTGCTGGACCTCGATCATCGGCATGGGCGCGGCATTAAACCCGACATTGGCGTGTCAAGGCGACACCGACTCCGGGTGTGGGCGTCGTTCAGCGGCTGGCCAGACTTCTGCAAGGAGGCCTACCAGTGTGGTTTTCCGGACACGCCGAACAAGGGTAGTGAGTCGAATCATGCCAATCGTGGTCCAGAAGTACGGCGGCTCGTCGGTCGCCGGCGTGGAGAAGCTCCGCAAGGTCGCCCAGCGGGTGAAGGACAAGCGCGAGGCGGGCTACCAGGTGGTGGTGGTGGTGAGCGCCATGGGCGACACCACGGATGAACTGCTGGCGCTGGCGAAGGGCGTTTCGGTGGACCCGCCCCGTCGCGAACTGGACATGCTGCTCACGTGTGGCGAGCGCATCTCCATGGCGCTGCTCTCCATGGCGCTCCAGGAGATGGATGTGCCGGCCATCAGCTTCACCGGCAGCCAGAGCGGCATCATCACCACGGACGCGCACGCGCAGGCCCGCATCGTGGAGGTGCGGCCGTACCGCATCCACGACGAGCTGGCGCGCGGCAAGGTCGTCATCGTCGCGGGCTACCAGGGTGTCTCCTTCAAGAAGGAAGTGACGACGCTGGGGCGCGGCGGCTCGGACACGACGGCGGTGGCGCTGGCGGCGGCGCTGGACGCGGAGGCGTGTGAAATCTACTCGGACGTGGACGGCGTCTTCAGCGCGGACCCCCGGGTGGTGCCGGACGCGCGCAAGCTGGAGTCGCTGAGCTACGACGAGATGCAGGAGCTGGCGAGCGCGGGCGCCAAGGTGCTCAACGCGCAGGCGGTGGAGTGGGCCAAGGCGCGCGGCATCACCATCCTCGCGCGCACGGCGCACGGCCAGGGAACGGGCACCGCGGTCCAGGAGCTGGCCGTCCCCACGGACCACCGCCTCAAGGGTGTCACCGCCGACGCGGAGATGGCCGTGCTTTCCGCCTCCGAGCCCATCCGCTTGGCGGAGCTGCTGGAGTTCCTGGATGCGCGCGCCGTGCGCGGGCGGACGCTGGACTTCGAGGGACAGGTGGGCGGGGCACGCAGGACGGTCATCACCGTGCCCCTGGCGGACATCCACGGCGCGGACGCGCTGCGCCGGGAGCTGGCCACGCGCTTCGGTGACGCCGTGTCCTGGCGCGAGGACCTGGGCACCGTCACCTGCGTGGGCGTGGGGTTGAACGCGGACTGGGCGCCGCTGCGCCGCGCGCTGGCCGCCGCCGAGGAGCTGGGGGCTCACGTCCACGCGGCCCATACGTCGCCTTTGCAACTGACGCTGCTGGTGGACAAAGCACACCTGAAGGCGCTGACGGCCCGGCTGCACCGAGAGCTCCTGGGAGGTTAGGCCTTTTCCTACCCTGGGCTTTTGTCCGGGTGATCCATCCCAATCATTGCTCCAGGAGGGCACCCGCTTCCCTCCTGAGTGTTCGTGGCTACCCTCCGGTCGAATCACCGTGGCTTGGAGGAACGGGATGGCTCAAGCAGGCCGTTGGGCGGGCTGGGTGTGTGGGCTTGCGCTCATGTTCGGTGGCATTGGCTGTGAGGATGCGGCCGTGCGGCCGGTGATACCGGGTGACAAGCACGACACGCCTCCCCTGAACGACGGCTATGACGGCGGCGACGGTGAGCCGCATCCGGGCATCATTGATGCGGGGATGCCGGACGCCGGCACCGGGCAGCCCGAGCCTCCCGACGCGGGCCCGGTGGAACTGCCCGCGCGAGACGCGGACGCCGTGCGCAAGGAGAACCGCCGCCCGGGGACCACGGCGTGGCGCATCACCCGCAACGCCCACAGCCGCGAAATCGAAGGCTATGCACTGAAGGCCACGCTGACGCAGGGCGAGACGCTGCGCGTCGCCGTGTCGGTGTCCGAGGCCCGGACCTTCCGCTGGTATGTGTACCGGATGGGGCACTACGGCGGCACGGGCGCCCGTGAGCTGGCACGCGGAGGCCCGGTGGCCGGCGTGCGCCAGGGCGACTGCCCCGCGGACCGATCCACGGGCCTCGTCGCCTGTCGCTGGGCACCCACGCTGGAGATACCCGTTGGTGAACACTGGGTGCGCGGCGTGTACGTGGTGAAGCTGGTGCGTGAGGACAACCACCAGCGCTACGTGCCCTTCTTCGTGCGCGACGCGAATCCGCGCGCCGAGGTTGCCGTCCTCATCCCCACCGCCACCTGGGCCGCCTACAACACCTGGGGGGGCACCAGCCTCTATGACGACCGCGACCGGGTGATGCGCGAGCACGGCGTCAGCCGCGCCTTCCGGGTGTCCTATGACCGGCCCAACTACCGGGGCCATGGCAGTGGCCACTTGCTGACGGACGACCTGAGCCTGGTTCAGTGGCTGGAGTCGCAGGACCTGGACGTGGGCTACTTCACCGACGAGGACCTGGACGCCAGCTATGACTTCCTGGCCGGCGCCAAGGCCTTCATCATGTCGGGCCACGACGAGTACTGGAGCCCGCGCATCCGCGAGCACGCGGACCGGGCGGTGGCGGAAGGCCGGTCGCTGCTCAACCTGGGCGCGAACAATGCGTACTGGCAGGCGCAGATGGAGCCGTCCCAGGACGGCCGGCCGCGGCGCATCATCGCCTGCTACAAGGGCCACGCGAACGACCCGTACACGGGCGCTCAGCGCACGGTGAAGTTCCGCGAGCGCGTCGTGGGCCGTCCGGAGAACGCGCTCCTGGGCGTGCAGTTCTCCTCCCGCTGGCACCAGTTCGGCTTCCCCGCCGTCATCACCAACCCGGGGCACTGGGCACTGGCGGGCTCGGGGCTGAAGGCCGGTGACACGCTGTGGATGGCCAACGGCTACGAAGTGGACCAGTTGGTGAGCAACGGCAACTCGCCGGAGGGCCTGGAGGTGCTGGCCGAGTCCCCGCTGCTGTCGCTTCAGGGCGCCTTCGGCTTCGGCCACATGGTGCTGCGCAAGCAGGGCAGCGCCTACATCTTCTCCGCGGGCGGCATCGACTTCGTGCGCACGCTGGCCTCCGAGGACATGGCGGACCCACGCGCGGCCCGCATCGTCGCGAACGTGCTCTACAAGGCGCTGGGCCGGCCGGTACCCGACACGCTGGTGCGCTTCGAGCGGCAGAACGCGTCGAGCCCCCAGGGGCCCTCCGCGGCCGACGTGCGCACGGTGGCGGGCGTGCCCGGAAAGCGTGTCCGCGCCGGTGTCCCCGTGGCGGGCAACTCGCTGGGGGCGCCCACCGCGGTGGCCCTGCTGCCGGATGGAGGCATCGTGGTCGCGGACGGCCTGGGCAACACGGTGAAGCGCGTGACGCCGGGGGGCGAGGTGAAGACGGTGGCCTCCGGCCTCAATGGCCCCATGGGCATCGCCGCGGACGCCGCGGGCAACGTGTACGTGGCCGACACGGACCACTACGTCATCCGCCGCATCGACCCGGAAGGGAAGGTGGAGGTGTTCGCGGGCGGGACGCCGGGCCTGATGGACGGCCCCGCGAAGCAGGCGGCCTTCAACCAGCCCACGGGTCTGGCGGTGACGCCGGATGGCACCGCGCTGCTGGTGGCGGACATGAACAACGGCGTGATTCGCCGCATCGACCTGGTGGCGGAGGGCCACCCGGTGACGACGCTGCAGGGTGACTGGCTCTACCGGCCCTCGGGCGTGGCGGTGAGCGCGGATGGGAACACGCTGTTCGTCGTCGAGTCCGGCATGTCCCGGGTGGTGCGCATCCGCGACGGCCTCACGTCGGTGGTGGCGGGCACGACGCCGGGCTTCCGTGACGGAGCGCCGGAGTCTTCCCAGTTCCTGCCGTACCTGGGCATCGCGGTGCTGAAGGATGGCTCGCTCGCGGTGTCGGACCCGGGCAACTACCGCGTGCGCCGCGTCGTCCTGAACGCGGACGGCAGCGCGCGGAAGGTGACGACGCTGGCCGGCAGCGGGCGCTACGGGCACTCGGACGGGCCGGGCGACGAGGCGGACCTCGTCCTCCCGGCCGGTCTGACGGTGGGGCCGGATGGCCGCCTCTACGTGGCGGACGCCGGCAATTCGCTGGTGCGCGCGATTACTCCATGAGCGCGGCGGCGGTGGCCTCGGGGCAGTCCGACTCCACCGCGCCGATGTCCGGCGCGGCGCCGCAGTAGGGCAGCCCCAGGTCCGTGCCCCGGTCCACCGCGCGCTCGCCGGGCATCAGCGTGTCCAGGTCCACCAGCGGCTCGCCGCTCTCATCCGAGTCCAGCTCCACGCCGTTCGACAGCCAGTGGGCGAGCGTGCTGCCCACCCACCCGCTCTGCGGGGCGACGAAGATGCCCGTGTTGAACGCGGCGTCGGCCAGGTAGAGGTTGGACGTCATGCTGAGGCCGGGGGCGGACAGGCCCATGCTGACGGCGTTGCGCGTGGCGAACAGGTTGTTGCGCACCGCGATGTTGGTGGACGGCCCACCGGTGCCGTGGCCCACCACGAAGGCGAAGCCGTCCGTTCCCACCACGGTGTTGTGCAGCACGCGCACGTCGCTGCCATTCTCGATGCGGATGCCGGAGCCCTCGGGCGTCTTCAAGTCGTGGATGCGGTTCCGGCGGATGGAGATGTTGGTGGGCGGCGCGCCCACGCGGTTGCCACCCACGGCGATGCCCAGCGAGGAGTCCGAGATGTCGTTGTCTTCGATGACGACGTTGCGCGCGGAGTAGTGCACGACCACGGCCTCGCCACGGGACGAGGTGGACTTCTCGAAGCCGTACATGCGGTTGCCGCGCACGACGACGTCGTGGCACGTCTTGAGGTCCACCGCGTTCTCCCGGTTGTCATACATGTCGTTGTCCTCGATGAGGACGCCGCGCGCCGGGGCGTTGTTGCTGAAGCCCTCGGGGCCCAGGCACTGCACCGAGTCGCCCGAGTTGTCGTGGATGTCGTTGCCCCGCACGGTGATGTCCACCGACGTGGGCGCGATGACGACGCCATGCGAGTCGTCGTTGCCTCGCGCGAAGTGGTGGATGTGGTTGTTCTCGATGGTGATGCCGTTGGCGCCCGCGTCGGTGCTGATGCCGCTGCCGAACGCGCCGTGGTGCAGCTCGTTGCCCGCGAGCACGGTGCCCGTGGTGTTCCCAGAGAACGTCACGGCGACCTGACGCTGACCCCGGACGTCGAACTCGAAGCCCTCGATGCGCCAGTGGGGACGCTGCACGTGGGCCATGAACCAGCCGCTGTGGGTGGGGACGAGCTTGGGCAGGCCCTCGCCACGCAGGGTGATGGGGGCCTCGGCGGTGCCGGCCTTGGCGCTGGCGTCGATGATGAGCTTCTCTGCGTAGGTGCCCTTCTGGACGCGGATGATTTCCCCCGGGCCCACCCGCTTCAGGGCCTTGGAGATGGTGCGCAGCGGCTTTTCTCGCGAGCCATTCGCCGAGTCATTGCCAGACGGGCTGACGTACCACTCCCGAGCGTAGGCGGGCGGCTCCGGTGCCTGTGGCGCAGGGACAGGAGGCGGCTGCTGCACCACGGGCGTGTCGTCTTCGTCATCGCCGTCGTGGCCAGAAACGTCGTCGTTGTCGTTCCGCGGCGGGGGCGTCGGCATGTTGGGGGCCGAGGGCTGCCGCGAACCAGGGTAGCTGGGGAGGGGGCTCGAATCGGACGCTGGAGCAGGTGCCTGCGCGCCGTTGGAGCAGGCGACGCCACCCACGGACACGAGTCCGAGGAGGCACAAACTGCGCAGTCGGGACATGGGGGTCGGCTCCTGGGGGAAGGGGGCGAGCCGACAACGCTCCTTTCGCCGCGCCGTATTCTGTCGGAGGCCGCGCACGAGCCCTTCTTGAGCGCCGCTCCCTCACTGTTCCAGCCGCAGGCGGAGCGCTGGCTACGCCAGTCAGCCGAGCAGGGGAGCGGGACTTCAGTCCGGCGCGCGGGTGCTGCCCAGAATCCAGGAGAGGTACGGCGCGTGCCCCTCCGCGATGTCCACGCGCAGCACCTCCGGGACGTCGTAGGGATGCAACTCGACGATGCGCGCGCGCAGCGGCTCGAAGAGGGCCGCGCGCGTCTTGAGGATGAGGAGGACCTCGGGCTCGTCCTGGACCTTCCCCTCCCACCGGTAGATGGAGCGCAAGCCGGGAACGATGTTGCCGCACGCGGCCAGCTGCGCTTCCACCAGCGCGCGGGCCAGCTCGGCGGCCTTGTCCGCGGTGGGCGCGGTGACGAGGACGATGATGGCGTCAGTCATGGGCGCAGGATGCGCGAAGCCTCCGCTGGCCGTCGAGCGGGATGGCGCAGACAGCCGTCCCGCGTGACTACCGTCCCAGCGTGCGCCCGCCGCCCGGCGCATGGTGCATGGGCGCGTCCATCTCCTGCCGGGTGCGGCGCCGGTCCGGCGTGTCCTTTGGAAACTCGACGAAGGTGCACAGCTCGCACAGCCGGCTGTAGATGCGCTCACCCACGCGCTCTCGGAGCAGCTCCGTGTCGCGGACCGCGCTGCGTGAGTCCTCGGTGGTGCGGTAGCCTGTCGGCGCCGCGCTTCGGATGGCGCGCTTCTCCGGCTCCAGGGAGTAGTTCGACGCGAACAGCGTGGTGCGGCCCGCGTTGTAGCGGCGGGCGATCAGCTCATCGAGCGTCTCCATCTCGAAGGGGCTGCCGCGGCCCTTGCCCATCTCGTCGATGGCCAGCACCTCCACCTCCGACAGGGGCCCGATGATTTCGCCGCCGCTCTTGCCCTCCTGGAAGCCACGCCGGATGGTCGCGTAGAGGAGGGAGATTTCGACGTAGCGCCCACGCACGCCCAACTCCAGAGCCAGGTGCGCCAGCGTCGCGGCCAGGAGGTGTGTCTTCCCGGTGCCCACGGGCCCGCTGAGGATGAAGCCCTTGGACGAACCACCCGGCACGTACTGGAAGGCGAACTGCATGGCCACATTGCGGCCCCTGTCCTGCTCCTCCTTGGATGCGCGGTAGTTTTCAAAGGTCGCATGCGCTGCTGAGGCAGGCAGCCCCAGCGCATCGAAGCGTGCAATGCGATTTCGCAGCTTGGTGCAGGTGCACGTCTCCATCACCTCATAGCGCCGGGGGCCCATCTTCTGGCTGAACTCGCCCTCGCGCTCGACCAGCACGTGCCCGCGCCCGCCGCACACCGAGCAGTGCTCGGAGCACGCGCAGACGCGCGCCTGGGCCTGGTCCCCGCGGCGCTCGATGACATAGGTCCGCCCGCCGCACACACCACACGCCTCGCCATTCGCCTTTGGAGCCATCTCACGCACCGCCATACCAGAGCCTCTCCTCGGCCGTCAGTCCACTGAACGGGCAATCAGGCGTCCCGCCCACCTACATCTCCTTCACGCCCAGCCGCCGGCGCACCGTCGCCAGCACCCGGAAGCGCCGGGACACCTTGCGGGCGCGCGGCGACATCACCTGTTGTTCAGCGGATGCCGCCAGGGCCTCACGCCACACGGCGCACCGATCCAGGAAGGGCAGGGCGCGCAGCACCAGCAGGAACGCCAGCGCTTCCTGGGCATCCATGGCCGCCGGTTCTTCCGGGACATGCGCCAGGACGGTGATGCGCAGGTTGCGCACACGGTGCGACAGCGCTTCGTTCCGCCCCGCCAGGTCCTCGAGCGCCGCGCACAGCCGCGCGTGCCGCGTCTCCTCCCAGGAACGGGCCCGCTTGCGCTTGGGGCTGGAGGAGGGTTCCTCACCCGCGCCCGCCGCCAGCTCCCGGTACTTCTTGATCTCCGACTCCACCTGCCGCCGGCACGCGCGCAGCGAGCGCAGCACCGGTTCTCCGGGCCGCGCGTCCCAGAGGGCCTTCTCCGCCGAGCGGGAGATGCCGCGCGCCACCACCTCGAAGGGAACGCCTTCCCGGGCCCAGGTCGTCAAAAGCTCGGTGTCCAGCGCAGAGAGCATCAGCCCCGCACCACGCACAGCAAGGAAGTAGTCCTGCACCAGCTCTTCGAAGCTGGCGCTTTCGGGGAGGAGACTCATGATCCGACGCGTACTCCAGTGCAGGGAGGCCGGGCAACCGACCGTCCGTTCCCCCATACCTGGCAGGTCCGACATGGCAACTCCAGGGCGCCGATTTTCACAGCGGATCTGGAAGATTTTGAACCGACGCTCCCCGAGGAAAGCAGGCGGCCAGTCAGTGTTGACCCGCCGCGCGGAAACCGCGCATAGTGAGGGTCCCCGAATGGAAATTCCCGAAGATTCCCGGACACTTGCCTACCAAGCAAGCAACTGGGGACGCCGGTGCCCCTCTCCTAGGAAGACCATGCGCCGTTCGCTTCTCGTCTGCCTCGTCCTCCTGGCCACGGCCTCCGCCGCCCAGGAGAAGAAAGCCCCGCGCGATGCCGATCTCGGCCGGAAGTCCGCCACCGCGGTGGACAAGTCCCTGGCTGGCGACATCACCCGTGAAAAGAAGAAAGAAGAGGTCGCCCCCGCGCTCCAGTACGACCAGTTCCGGCTGGGCGTCGAGCTGCAGGTGGCCTCCAAGCGGCGCGAGCAGATCCAGTCGCTGAAGAAGATCATCTCCCTGTCGCCGGATCCGAAGGAGGCCCCCAGCCTCCTGTTCCGCCTGGGCGAGTTCTACTGGGAGGAGTCCAAGTTCTTCTTCTTCGAGGCCAACCGGAAGGATGACGACCTCATCCAGGCCATGAACCGCAACGACGCCGCGGGCCAGCAGCGGGCCAAGGCGGAGAAGGCGGAGTTCATCGCGAAGCAGAAGGAGTACGGCAAGCTCGCGGTGGAGCAGTACACGAAGATCGTCCAGGAGTACCCGAAGTTCGAGCGCACCGACGAGGTGCTCTTCTTCCTCGGCCAGTACCTCATGGAGGATGGCCAGGACCGCAAGGCGCTGGTGGCCTTCAAGCGCCTGGTGGAGAAGCACCCGCAGTCGAAGTACATCCCGGACGCCTACTTCGCCTTCGGCGAGTACTACTTCAACAACTCCAAGGGGAAGCGCCCGGAGCTGGAGAAGGCGCTGGCGGCGTACAAGAAGGCCGCTGAGTTCCCCGAGAGCCAGGTGTACGCCTTCGCCCTCTACAAGCAGGGCTGGTGCCACTACAACATGGGCGACTTCGAGTCGGCCAAGGACAAGTTCAAGACGGTGGTGCTCTACGGTGAGCTCGCCGGCGCCAACGCCCTGGAGAAGGACGGCGGCAAGGGCGGCGGCCGAAGCTCGCTGCTGCGCGAGGCGCGCGCCGACTACGTGCGGGCGTTCGCGCACCAGGGTGACGTGGCGCAGGCCCGGGCGGAGTTCGGCAAGGTGGCCACCAACCCGGAAGACCGCTTCACGATGCTGAAGCAGCTGGCCAACCTGTACTACGGCGATGGCAAGGACCGTGAGGCGGCCATCACCTACAACGGCCTCATCAAGGAGAAGCCGCTGTCCCCCGAGGCGCCTGGTTTCCAGGGCCGCATCGTCGACTGCATCCTCCGCATGGGCAACAAGGAGCGCACCGTGGTCCAGGTGCGCCGGCTCGTGAAGATCATGAAGGAGGTCGAGGGCTCCGGCGTCATCAAGGAGGACAAGGACAAGAAGCTGCTGGCGGAGGCGAAGGAGCTGTCCGAGCGCACGCTGTCCAACCTCGCCGTCACCTGGCACAACGAGGGCAAGAAGACGCGCAACGAGGAGACGTTCCGCTACGCGGACGCGGTGTACAGCGACTACCTCACGCTCTTCCCGGAGAACCCCAAGGCGTACGACCTGCGCTTCTTCTGGGCCGAACTGCTCAACGACAACCTGCAGAACTTCGACAAGGCCGCCGCCAACTACACGCTCGTCGTGCTCCAGGACGCCAAGGTGCTGGAGGCCAAGGACGACAAGGGCAAGCCGAAGCCGGGCAAGCCGGGCAAGTGGCTGCAGAACGCCGCCTACAACGCGGTGCTGGCCTACGACGAGGTCGTCAAGGCGGGCGAGGCGCGGGGCGAGGGCAAGAGCGAGGCGGTGGGCTCGGACATCACCAAGAAGGCCGCCATCCCCACGCTGAAGAAGGCGCTGCTCGACGCGTGTGAGCGCTACCTCAAGTACGTGCCCAAGGGCGAGAAGCGGGTGGAGATCGCCTTCAAGGCGGCCAACATCTACTACCGCCACAACCACTTCGACGAGGCGGTGCTGCGCTTCAGCGAGATCGCGCTCGGCTACCCCGAGTACAAGTTCGAGAACGGCGAGCGCGCGGCGGAGATCTCCGCCAACCTCATCCTCGACTCGTACCACCTGCTGCAGGACTACGCGAAGGTGAACGAGTGGGCGCGGCGCTTCTACGCCAACGACAAGCTGGCGGTGGGCAAGTTCCGCGACGACCTGGCGAAGCTCATCGAGCAGTCGTCCTTCAAGCTCGTCAGCCAGCTGGAGGAGAAGAAGGAGTTCGAGAAGGCCGCCGAGGCGTACCTCGCCTTCGTGAAGGACTTCCCGCAGACGGAGATCGCCGACCTGGCGCTCTACAACGCGTCCGTCGACTACTACAAGGCGAAGCGCCTGGATAAGGCCATCGAGGTGCGCAAGCGCCTGTTCGCCGAGTACCCGCGCTCCAAGCACGTGCCGGACTCCATCTACGCGAACGCGGAGGCGCTGGAGGCCATTGGCGACTTCGAGGACGCAGCGGCGACGTACGAGGCCTACGTGCGCGGCTACGAGCGCAGCCTGGGTGAGAAGGGCAACGCCAAGGCGCGTGGTGGCGGCAAGAAGAAGCGGGGCGCGGCGGACGACAACAAGCCCGCGGTGGTGCAGAAGTGGGACGAGTCCAAGGCGCAGGTGGCGCTCTTCAACGCCGCCACCTACCGCGAGGGCCTGGGCCAGGTGAAGGCGGCGCTGCGCAACCGCGAGCACTACCTGACGCTGTGGCCGCGGGCGAAGGACGCCGACGAAATCCGCCTCTCCATCATCGACCTGACGGCCAAGAGCGGCGCCGCGTTCAAGGCCATCAAGATGCTGGAGGAGTACGAGCGCGACAACATGCGCTCCCCCAGCCGGTTCCTGGCCGCCGAGGGCCGCATCGTCGACCTGTACAAGAAGATGGGCAAGACGCGTGACGTGGCCCGCATGCAGAAGCGCATCTTCGAGCACTTCGACCAGCTGCCCCGCCGCGTGCAGGGCTCGCTGGAGAAGCCGGCGCTCGCCACGGCCGCGCAGGCGCAGTTCCTGTCGGTGGACCTGGACTGGAACGAGTACCGGCGCCTGAAGCTGTACTGGGGTGTGCCGCCGTCGCCGGACCGCTTCAAGGCGAGCATCCAGGACAAGAGCCGCGCGCTCCAGGTGGTGGAGAAGAAGTACGTGCAGACGGTGACGCTGGGCGCGCCCGAGCCCGCCATCTGCGCGCTGCACCGCATTGGCCTGGCGTATGACCACTTCGCCGACCGCCTCATCAACGCGCCCATGCCACGCGGCCTGGACGAGGAGTCGGAGCAGGCGCTGCGCGACGAGTTCGCCAACCAGGCGCAGCCGCTCAAGGACAAGGCGACCGAGGCGTTCTCCGCCACGGTGGCCAAGAGCCGGGAGCTGGACGTCTACAACGACTGCGCCGCGGAGAGCCTGAAGCTGCTGCGCACCACGTACCAGCCGGACCGCTACCCCGACATGCACGAAGAGAAGGTGGCGCTGAAGGGCCGCGTGCAGCTCATTGGCGGCGACCTGCTGGCCACCATCCAGGACGTGCCGCCGCCGGCGCCCAAGGCGGCGTCGGACTCGCAGCAGGCCCGGGCGGAGACGCTGCAGGAGGACCTGACGGACCTCACCGCGCAGCTGCGCTCGCAGACCGAGACTCAGGTGGACGCCCGCCCGGCGGCCACCACCGACGGCGCCACTCCCGCGAAGCAGGGCGGGAATGACGAGGAGCCGGAGGACTTCCTCTAATGAACCGGACGACCCGCACCATGCGCCTGTTCCCCCTGTTGGCGGCTGTCTCGCTGGCCGCCGCCGGTTGTACTTCCTCCAAGGCCACCGGCCCCGGCTCGGCCAAGACGGCGGATCCGAACGCCGGCAAGACGGAGGCCCTGCAGCCCATCTCCAACACGGCCAAGGCCCGCTTCGAGGACGCGCTGAAGGCGTTCGACACGCAGAAGAAGGCCAAGGCCATCGACTACCCGTCGCTGGAGCGGAAGTTCCAGTCCGCCCTGGAGGCGGACGGGAACCTCGCCGAGGCCGACTACAACCTGGGCGTGCTCGCCGAGCGTCAGGGCAAGCTGACCGAGGCGCGCAACCACTACAAGACGGCGCTCACGAAGAAGCCCTCGCTGCGTCAGGCCTCTGAGAACCTGGCGGTGATGGAGCAGAACGCGGGCAACGTCGCCGGCGCGGTGGCGCTGTACCAGGAGGTGCTCCAGCGCTACCCGGATGACGCGCAGTCACGCGCGCGGCTGGCGGAGATCTTCCGGCAGCAGGGGGACCACACCAAGGCCATGGACCTGACGCGCGCCGCGCTGATGCGCGACCCGCAGTCCACCACCGCGCTGAAGGTGATGATCCGCAGCTACCTGGATCGCAAGCAGCTCGCCATGGCGAAGCTGGTGGCCCTGCGCGGCGTGAAGCTGGACGCGGCGGACCCGGAGCTCCACCACGCCGTGGGCCTCATCCTCCTGCAGGAAGGCGACGTGGATGACGCGCGCCTGTCCTTCAAGAAGGCGCTGGAGGTCCGCGAGGACTACGTGCCGTCGCACGTGGAGCTGGCGCAGCTGGCCCTGGCCGCGGAGAACTACCCCGCCGCCGAGCAGCACCTGCGCCGAATTCTCCAGGCGGACGGGAAGAACGCCGCCGCGCACCTGGACCTGGGCGTCGCCTACAAGGGCATGGGCCAGTTCGACAAGGCCATGCAGGAGTACGACGAGGCGGAGAAGCTCGACCCCGAGCTGGCGGCCGTGAACCTCAACCGCGCCATCATCCTCCACAAGGTGAAGGACGCGCCCGAGCGCGCCTCGGAGCTGTACCGCAAGTACATCGCCATGGCCGGCGGTGAGGTGGCGCTGCCCGCCGAGGCCCCCGTGTTCGCCCTGCTGCGCGAGGTAGAGGTCGTCGTCAACGCGAAGCGCGAGGCCAAGTTCGCCGAGGAGCAGGCGAAGCAGATGGAGGAGCTGCAGAAGCAGCAGCAGGCCCAGATGCAGGCCGCGGAGAAGGCGGCCGGAGCGGCGAACCCGCCCGCCACCGCCGCGACGCCGGCCTCCGGCACGGGCCCCGCGCCCCAGGTCACCCCCGCCAGCGGCAACACGCCGCCGGCGCCAGCCCCCGCGAACGGAAACTCCGACCAGAAGAATGCAGGCTCGGCGGAACCCGGGGAGCCGGAAGACGACCTGCTGTGAAAGTTGGGACGCCCCCGAGTGCCTTCGCTGTGGCGGGGGCACGGGGGATGATGCGAACCTTGTGTTTCCCCCTCATCCGGGGATTCGGTGTGCGAAGGGGCCTTCGGGTCCCTTCCGGGAGGCAGTGATGCGTAAGGCGTTGATGCTGTGTGCGGTGCTCGCGGTGACGCCCGCCCTGGCCCAGGACGAGGGCTCCAACCCGGGTGGTCCAGGGGAGGGCAATGTGCGCTACTCCAAGACGACCAACATCGACTTCGAGGACGACACCATCGAGGGCGACCTCACGAAGCCGGATGGCGAGTACATCGATGCGCGTGAGCGGGTGAAGCACTCGAACCTCATCCGCATCCGCGAGGACTTCGAGGACAAGGTGATGCAGTCCGTGGGCGAGCTGTAGCCAGCGCCACAACGCGGCGGGAACCCACCGCCGCGCGCGTTGTCTGACGCCGTACCCACTTTACGTTGGAGCCCCCATGGCCGTTCCTCTGACACTCAAGGTCTTCAAGGGCGACTCGCTGGTCGCCTCCAAGGACTACGAGCGCGACATCATCAAGATTGGCCGTCTCTCCTCGGCGCACCTGTGCCTGGAGGACGAGAAGGTCAGCCGCATCCACTCCGTCATCGAGGTCGCCAGCGACGGCGCCATGTCCATCATCGACATGGGCAGCGTCGAGGGCACGTACGTCAACGGCAAGCGCGTCACCAAGGGGCTCCTCTCCTTCGGTGATGAAATCCGCGTGGGTGGCACCACCATCCGTCTGGAGAACCCGGCCGCGGTGGCCGCGGTGAACCTGGCGGCCGCGGCGGCCAGCTCTGAGGTGGTGACGGAGAAGAATCCGGTCATCGCCGCGCCGGCGCCGGCCGAGAGCCTGGCGCAGGCCGCGGTGGCTGCTCCGGCCGCGGGCGCCATCGACCCGTCCTTTGCCGCCACCCAGCAGAACCCGGTGGCCGCTCCCGTCGCGCCCGCTCCAGTCCCCGTCGAGGCCGCGCCGGAGGAAGCCGCGCCGCGCGTGCGGAAGGTTCGCCGCACGAAGTCCAGCGGTCCGCTGGGCGTGGGCCTGCGCTTCGCCTGGGGTGACCAGCGCGTGGGCGAGTTCTTCCTGGGGCCCGGCAGGAAGGGGGCCTTCGTCGTCGGCAGCGCCGCCGGCGTGGACTTCGTCATGGGGGACGCCCGCCTGGGCGCCCCGACGTTCGACGTGGTTCGTTCGGACGGCCAGTCCTTCAGCGTTCGCTTCACCGCGAAGATGAAGGGCGAGCTCACCCGCAAGGGCGAGACGCTGGACCTGAAGGCCGTCATCGAGTCCGGCAAGGCCTCGCATGAGGGCGAGGCGTACTCGCTCACGCTGGACGCGGAGGACTTCATCTGGGTGGACCTGGGCGGCGTGACGCTCGAGGTGGCCTTCCAGCCCGTGCCCAAGCGCGTCGTGGTGCCGCTGGGCGAGTCCATGGACTACACCGCGCTCAACATCTTCCTGGTGCTGTTCTTCATCGCGACGGCGTTCGTCATCACCGCGATGAACCGCACCGTCGCGGGGGACGAATACGCAGACGAGCTGTCGGCGGACAACGCCCGCATCGCCAAGCTCATCATCAAGCCGCCGGAGGCGCAGAAGAACAAGTTCCTCGAGCGCCTCAATCAGCAGAAGGAGCAGAAGAAGAGCGGGGAGATGGCGGCGAAGAACCGCGGCGACGAAGGTCAGATGGGCAAGAAGGAGGCGCCCAAGACCAACAATCGCACCGCGCCCAAGGGCGACCCGAACAAGAAGGACGAGGCGCGCGCGCTGACGGCGAAGATCTTCGGCGGCGGCAAGGGCGGCATCTCCACGGTGTTCGGCAAGAGCGGCCTGGGCGGCGACCTGAAGAGCGCCATGGGCAACATGTTCGGCGCCAAGGCGGGCAACTCCGGCGGCTTCGGTGGCATGGGCCTGCGCGGCACGAGCGGCGGCGGCGGCGGCACGGGTGACACCATCGGCATTGGCGGCATTGGTACCAAGGGCCGTGGCGGCGGCACCGGCACCTACGGCAGCGGCGTGGGCGTGCTGGGCGGCAAGCAGAGCGTCGACGTGGGCATCACCTCGTCCGACCCGGAGGTCATGGGCTCGCTGGACAAGGAGCTCATCCGCCAGGTCATCCATCGCAACCGCGGACAGATCCGCTATTGCTTCGAGAGCCTCCTCAACCGCTTCCCGAAGCTGGGCGGCAAGGTGGCGGTGAAGTTCGTCATCGCGGGGAATGGCTCGGTCGCCTCGTCGTCGGTGGCGCAGTCCACGGCGGCCAACGCGGAGCTGGAGACGTGCGTGGCCGGACGCGTTCGCACCTGGAAGTTCCCCGAGCCGAAGGGCGGCGGCGTGGTGGTCGTCACGTATCCGTTCATCTTCAAGCAGTCCGGCGAATAGCGCCGGGTGGCCTTTCTCCGGGTGGGCAGGCCTGACGCAGGTCTGCCCACCGCGCCTTTCCCCGGCTCCCACTCCCCCGAGGGGGCCGGGCCAACGTCAGGACCGCATGAAAGCCCTCGCCTCACTTGCCCTGTGCGCCTCGTTCGTTCTCCCCACGGTCGCGAGCGCCCAGCAGCCCACCACTGCCCAGGGTGACCGCCCGGCTGTCACGTTCGATGAAATCGAGCGAGGCATCTATTTCGCGGTGCTCGGTGGCCCCCTGTTCATCACCAACCCGCCGGCCGCCGAAGGCACGCCGCGTCCGTTCTCCTCCGGGCCCATGGCGCAGGTGGAGGTGGGCGTGGACCTGGGCGAGCACGTGTCCGTCGGCCTGTTCCTCATGGGCTCGAGCGTGCGGACGGGCGCTCAGTACGTGGGCAACTCCGGCGGCGCGGTGTCGGGTGACTTCTCCACCCTGATCCCCGGCGCGGTGTTGCGTGCTCGCCTGGTGGGGTTTGCTGACAGTCAGGAAGTGAAGCGCACCTGGTTCTATCTCCGTGCAGGTGCTGGCTATGCGATGTTCTCGCCGCAGCGGCTCCTCCCCGATTCCGACATTCTTGTGTTTGCCGGGCCCGGAGTGGAGTACTACACACGGCTGCGCCACTTTTCCGTAGGGCTCGAGGTGACGGGGCAGTACCTCGTCTCCGGGGGCTCGTTCGGGTTCGCGGTGGCGCCGAACATTCGCTACGCGTTCTAGCGGGAGAAAGACGTGCCTCAGGAGAATGGAAGCGGTGGGCCGCGCCCGGGTGGGCGTGGTCGTGACGGGGGTGCACCGGGCCAAGGTCCTCGCCGTGACGGACCGGGTGGTTTTGGTGGCCGTGGCGGGCCCGGACGCGGTGACGGCCGTGGACGTGGAGATGGCCGTGGACGTGGGCGCGATCGCGAAGAGGGGCCGGTGGGCCCTGGCCAGCGTGTCATCTCCGAGCTGAGCATCCTGGAGAAGGCGCTCTCCAAGACGGATTTCGGGGCGGAGAAGGCGCCGCTGCAGGCCATCGTCCGCTCGCTTCGGCCCATGCGGCTGAAGTCGCTGGACGACCTGGACATGAACACGCGTGGCCGCCTCATCACCACGCTGCTGCGCGTGCAGCGTCAGCCGAAGCCGGCCGCGCCCGAGGCGCCCGCCGCCGCGGAGGCCGCTGCTCCCTCCGAGGCGCCGGCTCCCGTGGAGGCCGCCGCGCCCGCCGAGGGTGAGGCTCCCGCCGAGGGTGGGGCGCCCGCTGAGGCACCTGCCACCGCCGAGGGTGAGGCACCTGCCATCGCCGAGGGTGAGGCCGCTGCGCCCACCGAGGCTGCTGCGCCCGCCGAGGCCGCTGCTCCCGCCGTGGACCCGGCGCGGGAGAAGTTCGATGCGTGGACGGACGTCATCTTCCTCGTCGGTCAGGCCTGGCGTGCCGCGGGTGATGCCGAGCGCGCGGAGGCGGCCTTCGCGGCCAGCGGCCGTCAGCCCGGTCCCGAGGCCGAGGAGCCCGTCGCGGCGCCTCGCTCCGAGGAGCGCCGTGAGCGGGGCGAGCGTCCCGAGCGTGGGGAGCGCCGTGAGCGTGGCCCTCGGCCTGAGCGCGGTGAGCGTGCCGCTTCGGGTGAGCGCCGGGAGCGTCCGGAGCGCCGCGAGCGTCCTGCTCGGGGTGAGCGTCCGGAGCGTGGCGAGCGTCCGGAGCGTGGCGAGCGCCCGCTGCCGGAGCTGACGGGCACCTGGGACGAGCAGGCGAAGCAGCTCGAGACCATGGGACGTACCCGCGACGCGGGCCGGCTGCACGAGCGCAACAACTCCTTCGCGGAGGCGGCTCGCCTCTTCGAGGCGGGGGGCGACCTCAAGAGCGCCCTGCGCAACGCCCTGGCTGGGAGCGACAACGACACGGCCCGCCGTCTGGTGGGTACGCTGCCGCCGGATCAGCTCGCGCCCACCCTGGAGAAGGCCGGCGCCTACGAACTCCTCATGGAGCACTTCGTCGGCAAGGGTGACTTCGAGAACGTGGCCCGCCTCTATGAGCGCGCCCGTCAGTTCGACCAGGCGGCGCTCGCCTACGAGCGTTCCGGGAAGCTCACCCTGGCGCGCAAGTCGTACGAGCGCGCACGGGACATCGCCAGCGCCAACCGCATCCGCGGGCTCGAGGTGAAGAGCCTGGTGGAGCGGGGTGACCGGCTCGGTGCCGCCACCCTGCTGGCGGCCGTGGGCCAGCGCCGCGAGGCGGTGGAGGTCCTCAGCCCGCTGCCTCCGCCCAAGGCCTTCCACTTCATGCAGCGTCTGAAGCTGGACGACGAGGCGAAGGAGCTGGCGCAGAAGGAGCTGGCCCGGGCCGAGCAGGAGCAGAAGCCGGCCGGCCGCGCCCGGTGGCTGGAGCTGCTGGGTGACATCGCCGCCGCTGCCGAGGCGTGGGAGGGTGCTGGCCGCAAGGACAAGGCGCTCCCGCTCCACGAGAAGCTTGGCAACCTGCCTCGCGCCGCTCAGCTCGCGGAGGAGCTGCAGCAGCGTGACAAGGCCATTGCCCTCTACACTCAGCTGAACGACAGCGCGGGTGTGGAGCGTGCAAAGGCGCTTCCGGAGACGACCGCACCTGCCCAGGCCCCCGCGGCGGATGCGGCGGACGGAAGCGAGGGTGGCGAAGGTGGCGAGACGCCGCCTGACGCTCCCTCGGCCGGGTAGCAAGAAGGCCAATGATTCCCGCCGTTTGGCGGGTTTTGCATGATTGCTCGGGGGCGCTGGCGACCGGTAGAGTTCCGGTCTCTGGCGCCCTCGCTGCTTTTTCTTTCCATTCCAAGGCCCGCCCCTCCATGCAACAGCCCACGCCCTCGTCGCGTCCCACGCTGCGCGTGTCCGATGACCGCACCTTCGTCGAAACCGAAGCGGCACTCGACAAGGCCGGCCGTGTCGAGGAATTGATTCGCCTCTACGAGGGGCGCTCGCGCGATGTCGCCTCCGATGAAGCGGTGCGCCTGCTGTGCCGCGCCGCGGAGCTCGCGCATGATCGGCAGCGCAACACGCAGCGCGCGGAGGAATTGCTCAAGCGCGCGTTGCTGGTGGCGAAGGATCCAATCCCCGCGCTCCGAGGCCTGAAGCGGCTGCACGAGTCGCGGCAGGATGGCGCCGCGCTGGCGGACGTCCTGGAGCGGCTGGGCGGCGTCACGCAGGGCGAGGAGTGCGCGGGCCACTACCTGAAGGCGGCCGACGTCTACGAGCAGAAGTTGTTCCGGCGCGACCGCGCGGTGCTGTGTCTGCAGCGTGCGGCGCGCGCGAAGCCGGACCGCGCCACCTTCCGGCGCGTGCGTCAGTTGTTGTTGTCGGAAGAGCGCTTCCAGCCGGCCTTCGAGGCTCTGGAGCGCGAGCGCGCGGCGCTGGGGGACGCGGGCATGGCGGAGGAGTACGCCGCGCTCGCCGAGCGGCTGGTGGACGACCCCACTGAGCATGAACTGGCGCAGCGGGTGGTGGATGTCGCCCAGGCGTTGGAGCCGCAGAACGCGCGGCTGGAGAAGGCCGCGCGCGCGTTGCAGCGCTTCGAGCACACGTGGCGTGACCGCGTGCGAATGCTGCGCAGCATGTCGCTGGAGGAGCGCGACCGGAAGAGCGCGGCGCGCCTGTCGCTGCTCGTGGCGAAGCTCTTCGCCTGGTACGACCCGGGCGCGGCTGCGAAGGTGAAGGAGGCGCTGGACCGCTGCTTCCTGCTGTGGCCGGGCATGCCCGAAGGGCTGTCGCTCATCGAGAAGCTGACGGTGCGCTCGGGCGGTGATTTCGCGCCAGCGATCGAGCAGATCGAGGCGATGGCGGGCGAGGTGAAGGACCGCACCGCGCAGGTGGACCTGTGGCTGCGCGTGGGCACGCTGCGCCTTGGCCGGATGAACGACGCGGACGGCGCGCTGGCGGCCTTCGAGAAGGCCGTGGCGGCGGACCCGTCCCGCGCGGACGCGGCCAGCCTGACGGCCGAGCAGCTCCTGGAGAAGGGCCGGGCTCCGGAAGCCGTCGCGGTGCTGGAGCGCTACCTGGGCACGGTGAAGGACCGTTCCACCCAGGCGGGCATGCGGCTGCGGCTGGCGGACCTGTTCCTGACGCAGCTCAAGGACGCGGACGCCGCGCGTGAGCACCTGGAAGCGGCGCTGAAGCTGGACCCCACGCAGGCGTTGGCGGCCTTCCAACTGGCGCGGCTGTTGGCCGAGGACGACGAGCTGGAAGCGGTGGTTCCGCTGCTGGACCTGGCCCTGCTGGCGCCGCGTCCGCGCCCGGAGCGGGTGGCCTTCTGCGAAGCGCTCGCGCTGATGTTCGAGGAGAAGGACGACGCACGCGGGGCCTTCGAGGTGCTGTCGCGCGCCCTGGAGCTGGAGCCGGGCCGTCCGTTGCTGTTGGGCACGGTGGTGGAGCACGCGGAGAAGGCCCAGGCGCAGCCCGCGCTGGCGCTGGCGCTGCAACGCGCGGCGGAAGCGGCGCCGGTGGCGGAGGTGGCGGCCACGATCTGGCGGCAGCTGGCCCAGTTGCTCCAGGGCCCCCTGGCGGACCCGTCGCGCGCGGAGGCCGCATGGCGGGAAGTGCTGGCGCGTGCGCCGGGTGATGCGGCTGCCGTGGAGGCGGTGAAGTCGCTGCAGGCGGCCGCGGCGCTCGCGGACGACCCGAAGGCGCGGCTGGAGGCAGACGTGTCCCGGCGCGAGGCGGCCGGCGCGGCGCCCGAGGAGCTGGAGCCATTGGTGCGCCAGTTGGTGCAGCTCGCACCAGAGGATGCGGCGGGCGTGCAGCGACTGCAGGCGCTGTGCGTGGCCCAGTCGAAGTTCGACGAGGCGGCGGCGCTCGCGGGGCGGTTGGCGGGCCTGGCGGAGACGCAGCTGGAGCGCAACGAGTGGACGGCGCGCCAGGCGAAGCTGTACGCCGAGCGGCTGGGGCGTCAGGAGGACGCGACGGACCTGTTCCTCGGCCTGCTCTCCGAGAACGTCTCCACCGGCGTGGTGGTGGGCGGACTGGAGCGGCTGGCGGCGGCGGGCATTCGCACGGCGGAGGTGACGGAGGCGCTGGCGGCGCACTACGGGCGCAGCGGCGACCACCAGCGGCAGGTGGCGGCGCTCCAGCAGCAGTTGGAGGTGACGACGGAGCCCACGGCCCGCAAGCGCCTCTTCTCGTTGCTGGCCAGCATCCATGAGAAGCAGCTCGCGGACAGCCGCGCGGCCTTTGACGTCCAGGTGCGCGCGCTGCGCGAGGACGCGAAGGACGAGGGCTCCCGCGCGGAGTCGCTGAGGCTGGCCAGGGACTTGTCCGCGCACGCGGAACTGGGGCGTGTGCTGCGCACGCTGGCCTCCGAGTCCGAGGACCCCGCGGTGGCCGTGCCGTTGCTGCTCGAGGCCGCGAGCCTGGCGGAAGAGGGCGCGCTCGCCGCAGAGGCCATCGCGGCGCTGGAAGCGGCGGTGACCCGTGCGCCCGAGTCGAACGCGGTGCTGCAGCGGCTGGTGCGTCTGTACGGACGCGCGGGCCGGTCCGCGGACGCGGAAGGACTGCTGCGCAAGCGCATCCAGGGCGCGCGTGGGCAGGAGCGGCTGGAGCTGCTGCTTCAGCTGGTGGACCTCAACTCGGAGCTGGGACGCGATGCGCAGGCGGCCGAGGCGCTGCAGTCCGCGCTTTCGCACGGCGCCGAGGAAGGCCGGCATCTGCCGCGCCTGGCGGAGCTGTACGAGAAGGCGGGCCGGACGCGCGAGCTGGGAGACACGCTGGCGCGGATGATTGCGCTGGCCGAGTCCGCGGGTGACGCGGACAGAGTGGCGCGGCTGAAGCTGCGTCGTGCGCACCTGCTGCAGGAGTCGCAGGACGGCAGCGCGGAGGCGGTGCAGAGCTTCGCGGACATCCTGCTCCAGCGCCCCACGGACCCGGATGCGTTGGCGGCGCTGGAGGCCATGCTCGCCTCGGGCCCGGCGCGCGAGGCCGCTGCGCGTGTGCTGGTGCCTGCCTTCGAGCGCACCAAGGACCACCGCAAGCTGGTGGCCACGTTGGATGTTCTGGCGGAAGTGGCGAAGGACGACGCCGCGCGAGTGCAGGCGCTGCGACACGCGGCGCAGGTGCACCTGACGCACCTGCGGCAGCCGGAGCTGGCCTTCGCGGCGTTGGCGCGCGCACTGCGCCTGGCGCCCGGTGACGCGGGGCTGCGCTCGTCGGCACGGCAGGCGGCGGAGGACGCGGACTCGCTGGACAGCTACGCGGAGATCATCGCGGAGCTGGCGGAGGAAGGGGACATCGGCACCGCGCGACTGGCGCTGCTGCGCGAGCTGGCCGAGGTGCAGGAGAAGAAGCTGGACGACAAGGCCGGCGCGGTGAAGGCGCTGCGCGACCTGCTGGCCATCGAGCCGGGCAACCTGGACTGCCTGCGCGCCCTTCAGCGGTTGCATCGCGCGGGGGAGGAATGGGCAGCGCTCGCCGAGGTGCTGGAGAAGCTGGCCGCGGCGTCGCCGGAGCCCGCCGAGCAACTGGCCTTCTTGCGCGAGGCGGCGCTGCTGCACGAGACGAAGTTGATGGACAAGGAGAGCGCCGCGGACGCCTGGCGCGTCATTGCGGAGCGCGACCCGGCGAGCCGTGAAGCCGCGGCGACCCTGGACCGGCTCTACACCGAGAGTGGCCGTCACTCGGACCTGGCCTGGGCGCTGGCGCTGCGCCGCAACCAGGAAGGGCAGAGCCCGCAGGGGCGTGAAGTCTCCTTCCGTCTGGCGGAACTCCAGCGCACGGTCCTGGATGACCCGAACGCGGCGCTGGGCCTCTACCGGAAGATTCTGGCCGAGGACTCGGGCCATCCCGGTGCGCGCGCGGCGCTCGAGGCCTGGGTGAAGGCAGCGGTGCCCGCGAGCGGCGCGGCGCTGGATGTGCTCGACCCGGTGCTGGTGCAGGTGGGCGACCACGCCCGCCGTGTGGCGCTGCGTGAAGCGCGGATGACTTCCGCGCTCACCGTGGAGAAGATCCTCCTCTCGGGAGAGGTTCGCCGCATCTACGAGCGCGACATGCTCCAGCCTTCGCTGGCGTTCATGTCCGCGGTGAAGTCCTTCGCGCAGGGATTGGACCGGGAAGGCGTGCAGCCGGACCTGGAGCGGCTGGCGCGCGAGACGGGCTCGCACGAGGTGCTGGCCGAAATCTACGAGACGGCGGCGACGGAGCTGAACGCGGGAGACCCCGCGGCGCTGGAACTGCTGCGGCGCTCGGCGGAGCTGCGTGAGTCGCTGGACCAGCCCGAAGAGGCCGCGCGGCTGTGGAAGAGCCTGCTGGCGGACGCGCCCCAGGACCGGCAGGCGCTGGAGGCCCTCTCCCGCCTGTACGAGAAGGGGCAGAACGCCAAGAGCCTGTCCGAGGTCTACACGCGCCAGGCGCAGCTCGCCACCGACCCGGAGGAGCGCGTGGGGCTGCTCCTCAAGGCGGGCGAGGCGTACGCGAACGCGGGTGAAGACGCGAAGGCCATCGAGACGTATCGCTCCGCGCTGGCGCTCCGGAAGGTGCCCGAGGGCCTGCTCGCGCTGGAGAAGCTCTACGCGAAGTCTCGGCGCTTCGTGGAGCAGGCGGACGTGCTGGACCAGCTCGCGGATGGCGCCGCGGATGAAGGCGCACGGCGCAACTGGCTGCTGAAGCGCGCCCAGCTCCTGGAGAAGGAAGTGGGGCCGGCGGAGTCTCTGCCGGTGTACCGGCGTCTGCTGGAGCTGGCGCCTGGAGACGGACAGGTGGTGGCGGGCCTGGAGCGGCTGATGGCGCACGAGGCGCCTCGCTCCGAAGCGGCGCGCCTGCTGGAGCCTGTCTACCGTGGCGTCAACGACACCCGGAAGCTGGTGGACGTACTCGAGGTGCTGCTGCCGGGCGTGGCGCCCGAGCGGCGGCTGGAGCACCTCCAGGAGATCGCCACCCTGCGCGAGGCACTGGGGCAGACGTCGCTCGCCTTCGTCGCACGCCTGCGCGCCTTCAACGAGGCGCCGCAGGAGGCCGCGGTGCGCGACGAGCTGGAGCGGCTCGCGGCCGACTCCGGTGCGTTCGAGGAGGTGGCGGCGGCCTACGAAGACCAACTGGAGCGCGGCGCGCAGGAACCGCTCGCCGGTGACTTGTGGCGACGCCTGGCGGGCATCTACGACAACCGCCTCAAGCGTTACGACCTGGCCGTCCGTGCGATGGAGGAGATGTCGCGCAGGGACCCGAAGAACAAGTCGGTGTTGGACGCCATCGCCCGGGTCCACCGCCGCACAGGCGCGCACCGCGAGCTGGCGCTCATCATGCGCCGTCAGGTGGCGGCCGAGGCGAACCCGTCCTCGCAGGTGAACCTGCTCTTCGAGCTGGCCCACCTGGCCGAGGAGACGCTGGCGGACAAGTCGCTGGCGGCGCAGTCGTACCGGGAAATCCTCGGCCTGCGGCCGGAGAACGCCAACGCGCTGAAGCTACTGGGGCGGGTGCTCGCGGAGATGGAGCGCTGGCCGGAGCTGGCGCAGCACATCGAGCGGGAAATCCAGCTCGCGGACGAGCGCGGCGCCCAGGAAGAGGCGTCCGACCTTCGAGTGCGCTTGGGCCGGCTGAAGGTGTCGCGTCTGGACGACCCGCGCGGCGCACTGGAGCTGTACCAGGCCGTGCTGGCGCGCCGGGAGGGACATGCCGGCGCGGTGGGCGCGCTGGAGGAGATGGCGCGCTCGGAGAGCCCGCTGCGTGGCGCCGCGGCCAGTGCGCTGGAGCCCGTCTTCGCCTCGGTGGGCAACCACCTGAAGCAGGTGGAGATGCTGGAGTCCCGTGCCTCGGCGGAGGCCGTGCCGCAGGAGCGCGCCGCGCTGCTGCGCCGCATCGCGGAAATCTACGCCGGCTCGCTCGAGAACGCGGAGATGGGCTTCCTGGCCGCCACGCGTGCGCTGCGCGAGCTGCCGGATGACCTGCGCTCGTTGGAGTTGTGCGTCGCGCTGGTGGACAAGGCAGAGGCGCCCGAGGAACTGGCCGCCATCCTGACGGAGGTGGTGGGCAAGGCGGGGGATGCGTCCCGCGCCGAGCTGTACCGCGCGCTGGCCCGCATCCAGACGGACCTGGGCGAGCCCTCCGAGGCGCTGGTGTCGTGGAAGCGCGTGCTGGAGTTGCGGCCCACGGACACCGAAGCGCTGGATGGCACCGTGCGACTGGTGGCGTCGCAGGGCAAGCCCACGGAGCTGCTGGAGGTGCTGCGCCGGCAGCTCGCGGTGGCGGAGGACCCGGTGCGTCGCGCCGCGGTGCTCTTCCAGATGGGCACGCTGCAGGAGGAGCAGCTCAACGACGCGCTGGGCGCGCTGGCCACTTTCCGGCGCCTGCTGGAACTCAAGCCGGACGACCTGCCCACGCTGGAGCGCATGGAGGCGCTCTGCCAGAAGCAGGAGCGTTGGCCGGAGCTGGCGGACGCACTGGCTCGCCGCATCGCGCTGATTTCCACGGAGGAGGGACTGGAACTGAAGTTCCGTCTGGCCATCGTGCGTGAGTCGCGGCTGCTGGACCGCACAGGCGCGCTGGCGCTGTACGGCGAGGTGCTGTCCGTGCAGGCCAACCATGCGGGCGCGGTGGGCCGCATGGAGGCGCTGGTGACCCGCGAGCCGCAGAACCTGCTTGCGGTGGAGACGTTGCTACGCGCCCTCCGCGCCAGCGGCGACATCACGCGTCTGGCGCAGGTCATCGAGACGCGTGTGGGCGTGTCGGGCGACGCATTCGAGCGCAAGGCGCTCCTGGGCGAGCTGGCCACGCTGCGGGAGTCCCAGGAGGAGTCGGAGCTGGCCTTCCTGGCCCTCTTCCGCGCCTTCAAGGAAGACCCGAACGACGCCGCCGTCCGTGCTCGGCTGGAGAACGCGGCGGATGCGTCCGCCAGCTATGACGAGCTGCTGGCCGCGTACGAGGAAGCGCTGCCGCGCGTGGCCGAGGCCGCGGATGCCGCGCAGGTCTGCCTCCGGTTGGGCCAGATGCTGGAGACGAAGCTGCGCGACTCGGACCGCGCCGTCTCCTACTACGAGCGCGCGCGCACGCTGCACCCCACGGTGCAGGAGCCGTCGCTGGTGGCGTTGGACAGGCTGTACCTCCAACTGGAGGCCTGGCCGGAGCTGGCGGGCATCTTGGAGGCCCTGGTCGCTGGCGTGACGGAGCCCTCGGAGCGGGTGGGTTACTTGTTCCGCCTGGGCCAGCTCTACCAGGAGCGGCTGGACAGCCCGGACCGCGCGGCGGGTGCCTACGAAGGCATCCTGGCGTTGGACCCGGAGCACCTCGCGTCGGCGCGGCTGTTGGAGGGCATCTACGAGTCGGCAGGCGCGTCGGAGAAGCTCTACGGCATCCTGAAGCTCCAGGCGGAGAAGGTGTCGGGCGCCGAGCGCGATCGCGTGCTGGCGAAGATGGCACAGGTCTCCGCCGAAGGACTGGCGGACCTGGGCGGGTCCATCGAGCTGTACCGCGAGCTGCTGGCGAAGAACGCGCGCAACGAGCAGGCGTTCTCCGCGCTGGAGTCTCTCTACGAGCGCGCCGACCGGCCGCAGGACCTGCGTGAGCTGCTGGAGGGCCGGCTGGCGGTGACGCTGGACCCCCGCGAGGTCGTGCGGCTCAATGAACGCCTGGGCCGCGTCGTGTACCGCCTGCTGAAGCAGCCGGAACAGGCCGTGCCGTTCTTCAAGGCCGCGCTGGACCGGGATGCACGTCACCGCGGCGTGCTCGACACGCTGCGCGAGCTTTACGACGAGACGGGCCAGCGTGAAGAGTTGGTGGGCGTGCTGCGCCGGCTGATTCCTCTTCAGGAGAGCAGCGACGGCGTGAAGGCGCTGCGTCTGCGCCTGGCGGAAGTGCTCGCCGGCATGGGCCGCCGCGAGGAGTCCCTGGACGCCGCCCGACGCGCGCTGGAAGTGGAGCCGCACCAGGTTCCCGAGCTGGACCGCGTGCACGAGCTCTTCGTCTCACTGCGTGCGTGGAACGACGCGGTGCGCGCGCTGGAGCTGAAGGTGCAGGTGCACCTCCTGACGGAGGAGCGTGAGCAGGCGGTCGCTGCTTACTTCGCGGTGGCGGACCTGTGGGTGGGGCAGGGCGGCAAGCCCGAGCTGTCCTCGGGCGCGCTGGAGAAGGTGCTCGAGCTGGACCCCGCCAACCGCACCGCCTACGAGCGTGCGTGCGACCTGTACCGGACGCACAACGACTGGCGTGCGTACGCCCAGGTGATGGACCGATACATGCCCCACCTCGTCACGGACGAGGAGAAGCTGGCCGCGCTGCGCGAGCTGGCCCGGGTGCAGGAAGCGCGACTGGGACAGAAGGACGTGGCCTTCCTGGCGCTGTGCCGCGCGCTCCAGTTGGACGCGTCGGACGACACGCTGCGCGAGGAGGTGGAGCGGCTGGCCGACGAGACGGGCAGCCACGAGGAGCTGGCCGCCGTCTACGAGGAGGTCGCCGACGATCTGCCGCGCGGCGCCCTGGCCGAGCGGCTCTACGCGACGCTGGCGCGCGTCCACGACACGCACCTGGATGACCCGCAGGCGGCGGAAGCGGCGTTCCGGAAGATTCTCGAGTTCGACCCGACCAACGCCACCGCGCTGGATGGGCTCGCCGCGGTGTTCCTGCGGCGTGGCCGTCAGCGTGAGTACGTGGTGGCGCTGGAGCAGAAGTTGGAGGCCGCCGGCTCCATCGAGCAGCGCAAGGGCATCCTCCGCGAGATTGCCCGCGTCTGGGACGAGCAACTGGAGGACCCCGTCGAGTCCGCCAGCGCGCTGCTGCGTGCGTTGGAGCTCGAGCCCGACGCGGAGACGCTCGGCGTGCTCACCGCGCTCTACCGTCGTCAGCGGTCGTGGCCGGACGTGGCGTCCACGCTGCTGCGGGCCCGGGACCTGGCGGACAGCATCGAGGAGCGCGCGCGCATCCAGGTGGAGGTGGCGGGCGTCTACGAGCGTGACATCGGCGACGACGAGTCGGCGGTGGCCGCGTACCGGCAGGCGCTGGAGTTCGACCCCGTCAACCGCGAGGCGCTGGATTCGCTGGAGCGGCTCCACACGCGGTTGGACCACCCGGCGGACCTGCTCGCCATCTACGAGCGGATGCTGGAGCTGAGCGAGGACTGGCGCGAGAAGATCCGCGTCCTCTTCCGCAGCGCGACCATCTGGGAGGACAAGTACCAGAACCCGGCGAACGCGGACGTCTGCGTGGAGAGCGTGCTCTCCATCGATCCGCAGAACGTCCAGGCCATCAAGACGCTCATCCGGCTGCGCCGGGCGCAGGCGCGGTGGGAGGACCTCATCGCGGCGTACGAGCGGCAGCTCGCGCTGGCCGTCAGCCCGCAGGAGCAGGCCGAGCTCTACGTGGACATCGGCAACGTCCAGTACCAGCAGCTCAAGGCGCTGGACCGCGCGGTGAACAACTACCACGCGGCGCTCGCGGTGGACGCTGAGTGCCGTCCGGCGTTGCACGCGCTGGGCACGATGTACGAGCGCAGCGGCAACTGGCCCTTCGCGTTGGAGATGCTGTCGAAGGAGGCGGAGCTCGCCGGGCAGTCAAAGGACGCGGTGGAGCTGTACTACCGCCTGGGCAAGATCAACGAGGACATGCTGATGGACACGGGCAGCGCCCGGACCGCCTATCAGCAGGCACTCGCGGTGGACCCCGGCCACCTGCCCAGCATCCGCGCCCTCAAGGGCATCCAGGAGCAGGAGAAGGACTGGAGCGGCTACGAGCAGACCCTGCGTCAGGAGGCGGAGCAGACCGAGGACCCGGCCGCCAAGGGCCGCGCGTTGCTGGACGTCGCGCGCTACCACGCGGAGACGCGCGAGGACCGGGACACCGCCACCGGCTACTGGCAGGAAGCGCTGAAGCACATCCCGGACAGCCTGGAGGCCGCGCGCCCGCTGTCGGACGTGTACATCGCGCACGAGGACTGGGCCTCCGGCGAGCGGATGCTGGACATCGTCACGCGGAAGATGGCGGAGATGGCGGTGGCGGACAAGGACTCTGTCTCCGCCGCGGACCTCTGCCGTCAGCTCTACCGTCTGGGCTACGTGGCGGAGAAGCTGGGCAAGCGTGACAAGGCGCTGGGCTGCTACGAGAAGGCCTACGAACTGGATGCCACGTACCTGCCCGCGCTGGAGGGGTACGGCAACCTGCTGGTGCAGACGCGCCGCTACGAAGGCGCGCTCAAGGTCTTCCAGACCATCCTCATCCACCACCGCGAGGAGCTGACGGACCTGGAGGTGGTGGAGGTGTACTGGCAGCTCGGCGACATCCACGCCGCGCTGAGCCAGACGGACCGCGCGCAGAACCACTTCGAGAAGGCGCTGGCCATCGACCCGGGCCACGAGCCGACGCTGCGCGCGTTGGTGGCGCTCCTGGAGAAGCAGGGCCAGTACGAGAAGTCCGCCGAGCTGCGGCAGCAGTTGGTGGGTGTGCTGGAGGGCGAGGCCCGCGCGAAGGTGTGCCTGGAGCTGGGCCGCATCGCGCGTGACGAACTGCACGACCCGTACATGGCCATTGACGCCTTCACCAACGCGCTCAAGTCCCAGCCGGACGCGCCGGAGGTGATGGACCAGCTCTACGTGCTGCTGCGCGAGACGCGTCAGGGCCAGAAGGCGGCGGACGTGCTGGCTCGCATGCTGGCGCTCCCCGCGCTGGGCCTGGAGCCGCACAAGGCCAAGCGTGTCTGGTTCGCGCTGGGCGAGCTGCGCCGCGATGACCTGAAGGACGTGGAGGGCGCCACCGAGGCCTTCAACGCCGCTCTGGACCTGGACCCGCGCTTCGTGGAGGCCTTCAGCGCACTGGAGGCGATGCTCGGCGCGGCGCGCCAGTGGAAGCAACTGGAGGAGAACTACACGAAGATGCTGGGCCGGCTGCCCAAGACGCCGGAGACGCACGTGGCGCGCATGGCGCTGTGGCGCGCGCTCGGCGACCTGTACCTCCAGGTGCTCAAGCACCCGGAAGGCGCGGTGGCCGCGTACGGCGTGGCTGCCAAGGGCCTGCCCGACGACGCGGCGGTGCAGGAGGCCTTCGCGGACCTCGCCGGACAGATGCCGGGCCGGGAGGACGAAGCCATTGCCGCGCTCCGCCGCGCGCTGCCGAACACGACGGACCCGCGCAAGGTGGTGGGCGCGTTGGTGCGTCTGTCCGCGCTGCGCAAGAACTACGACGGCGCCTGGCTCGCCGCTCAGGCGGTGTCCGGCCTGCTGGGCGAGGCAGGGGAGGACGAGCAGGAGATCCTCACCAAGCTGGGGCCCTACGCGAAGAACAAGGAGAAGGTGGAGCCGCGGCCGTTGAACGACCAGCTGTGGCACAACCACCTGTTCCACCCGAAGGCGCGCGGCCCGCTGGCGGAGCTGCTGGGCCTCCTCTTCGCGAAGGTGGGGCACCTGTACGCGGTGCCGTCCCAGCAGTACCAACTGGTGCCCAAGCGCCACCGCATCGACGTGGCCAGTGCGCCCGAGTACCACGTCCACCACTACCGGTATGTGGCGCGCGTGCTGGGCATGGAGGCGGTGGAGCTGTACTCGCCCTTCCTCGTGGCGACGCGCGAGCGGATGGCGAAGCGCTCCAACGAGCCGGCGCCCGAGCCGCTCATCAACGTGGAGTTGCTCCAGACGCACCCGGCCTCGCTGCGAGTGGGCGGCAAGTACTTCGCGGAGCAGGGCCAGAAGGAGGTCTATTACCTCCTGGGCCGCACCCTGGCGCTGGCGCGCTCCGAGCTGGCCTTCAGTCAGCGCGTGGCCCCCGAGCGGTTGGAGGCCATCCTCCAGGCGGCGCTGAGCCTCGTCGTGGGCAACGTGCGCATCGCGGAAGCGCAGCACCTGGTGGAGCCGGAGCGTCGGCTGCTGGAGCGGAGCCTCAACGAGCCGGACCGCGCGGCGCTGGCGAAGGCGGCGCGTGCGTGGTTGCCCACCGCGACGCCGCAGGCCGTGCGGCAGTACCTGGAGGGCGCGGAGCTGACCGCGGCGCGGGCGGGCCTGCTCGCTGCGGGAGAGATGGAGCCGGTGCGCCGAATGGTGCAGGGCGAGACAGGCTCCGCCTTCCGCGTCCCGGTGCGTAACAAGCTGCGGGAACTGTTGGTGTTCGCCACCTCCGAGGACCTGCACGAGCTGCGCGTCGCTGTGGGTACGCACGTGGAGGTACAGGTGCGCAGGTAGGGACAGACCCCGACGTGGGGGTCGTGCGTTAAAAGGCAGGCGGGCGGACTTGGCTCCGAACCTTGACCCCTCCGTCTGCCACTTCTACGATTCAGGCGGGATTTCTCCCGTCATTTCCGAGGCTTACGGGAACGATGCGTTTCGTCTGCGACAGCTGCCGCGCGCAGTACATGATCAGCGACGACAAGATTGGCCCCAAAGGGGTCAAGGTTCGTTGCAAGAAGTGCGGCCACACCATCACCGTGCGTCCCGCTGGCGCGACGGCCGCGAAGGACTCCGCGTCTGAGTCTTCGACCTCCGAGGCCTCCGCCTCGACTGACGTAGGGAAGGGGAGTGACGCCTCCGCCGCCACGATGCCGGCGACGTTGGGCACGCCGCCCGAAGGCGGTCTCTTCACCGACGTGGAAGAGGACGAGATTGGCGCCGTCTTCGACCAGGTGCTGAGTTCCGGCACGCAGAAGATTCCCACCGAGGCCGCGAACGAAGCCGCCGCGCGCGAAGCGTCCGCGGAGAACGTGCGCAAGCTGGCCGAAGCGGAGGCCGAGCCGGACAAGGAAGAAGCCAAGGCCAACGCGGCGGCGCACGAGTGGTACGTGGCCATCGACGAGAAGCAGGTCGGCCCCTTCAATGTCGAGAAGGTCAAGGACCTGTGGGACCGCGGCGAGGTGGGCCCGGACAGCCTCTGCTGGCGCTCGGGCTTCAGTGATTGGATTCCGTTGTCGGAGACGGCGGAGCTGGCGTCCGTGCTGGCGCCGCGGCCCTCCAAGCCCGTCATCGTCGCGCCCGAGCCGGTGTCCGGTTCGACGCCCACGGTGTCCTCAGGCCCCGTGCAGTCCGCCTTCAGCGCGGGCAAGGGGGCGCGTGGTGATTCCGGGCCTGCGGGCGCTTCTGAGGAGGCCGTGGGCTGGAAGCCGTCCGCGGCCAGCGTGCTGGCCTCGCTGGTGAAGGAAGAGAACGACGCGCTGTCGAAGCCGCCTCCGACGCCCGCGCCCGCGCTGGGCCGGGAGCCGGTGTCGCAGTCGCGACTGCTGGACGTGCCCATGCCGCCGCCGGAGCCGGTGTCCTCGCCGTCCCTGCGGGGCGCGGAAGTGCCGATGGCGCAGCCCATGGCCTCGCCCATGCCGTATGGGCAGCAGCCCATGCAGCAGTATCCGCAGCCGGCGCCCATGCCGTATGGGCATCAGCCGGGGCCGCAGTATGCGCAGCCCATGCCCGCGCCGTACCCGCCGCAGCCGAGCTACCCGGCCGCCTATCCGCCGCCGGGTGGGGGCAAGGGCAAGACGGGGCTCTTCGTTGGCATTGCCGCGGGGCTGCTCCTGGTCGGTGGTGGCGCCGCGGCGCTCTTCCTGAAGGGTGAGTCTGGCGCGGACGCGGCACCGGCGAATCCCCCGGTCGTCGCGGCGGCACCCGTGGCCACGCCGACGCCGTCCCCCAGCAATCCTCCGCCTCCTCAGGCGAACACGGCCCCCACGGCGGCCGCTCAGCCGCCCGTGAATCCCGCGACGCCGCCCACGGAGGTCGCTGCGGCGCCGGTGAACACGCCTCCGCCGGAGACGCCGCCCACGGCCGTCGCGGCGGCGCCCGTGGCCACGCCGACGCCGCCTCCGGTTGAAACGCCGAAGCCTGCGGAGACGGCGGTGGCGAAGGCTGAGCGGCCCACGAATCGACGCACCTCGTCGTCGTCGCGCCGGGAGGACCCGGAGCCTCGCACGTCCGCGCCGGCGCGTGCGGAGCGGCCCTCGTCGAGCGATTCGGATGATGACTTCGACGAGCTCTTCGGCACGAAGAAGTCGGCGCCGGAGGCGAAGCCGTCGTCGGCGCGTCCGACGGCCTACGTCCCTCCTGAGCCTGGGGGCGGGGTTCCGGACCGGCTGCAGCAGTCGGACATCATGGCGGTGGTGCTGGCCAACAAGCCGGCCATCATCAAGTGCGTCAACGAGCAGAAGAAGAAGGACCCGTCGTTGAGCGGCAAGCTGGTGATGCGCTGGACCATCCAGACGAGTGGCAAGACGAGCGCGGTGTCGTGCCGCACGGATGAGTTCCGCACCACCTACATGGCGAGCTGCATTTCCGGGCTCATCAAGAGCTGGTCCTTCCCGCGTCACAAGCGGCAGGGCGAGCCCATCGACTTCCCGTTCACCTTCTGAAAGGTGGGGAGCGTCCACTGAGGCTATCGCGACATGAACGTCGCGATGGCCTCCGCTCCCGCTGTCTGCTTGCGCGAAGGGTGAATTTCGTGGCCGAGCAGCCGTCCAGGTGGCGTCGACACTCGTTGACACGTCCGGACGGGGGGGACTAAGCCTCACTTGCTCGCATGGTTGTTGGGGCCTGTAGTCAGTGGCCGGAGGCCCCCCGGGCGGCGTTCCAAACAAGAGGAAATCTCAACATGCAGCTTCGCAAGATGATGTTGGTGCTCACTGCGCTTGGCGCGATGAGCGGTCTCATGGCTGGTTGCGGTGACGACTCAACGTCCCCGGGCGCGTGCACCAGCAACGACGAGTGCGGTGAGTCGGAAATCTGTCACCCGACCGCCCAAGTCTGCGTGCAGACCTGTAACTCTGGTTCGGACTGCCCCTCCACGGCGAAGACCTGCGCCCCGCTGGGCGGCACGGGTCCCAGCGCCACCACGAACATCTGCCAGTGCTCCACGGATGTGCTCTGCAACGGTGGCACGGACTCTGAGTCCACGGGCCTGGTCTGCTCCAACCTGGACAACGTCTGCGTGACGGCCTGTTCGACCGACGCCCAGTGCTCCGGCGACCGGACCTGCAACACGACCACTGGCCAGTGCGAAGAGGGTGACACAGAGCCCGTGCCCGGTGAGAGCTGCACCGGTGAGGGCCGCTCCACCTGTGGCTACGGTCTGATCTGCACCAGCAGCACCTGCTCCGAGCCGCCCGCTCCGACGTGCCAGAACTACACCGCGTACCCCAACAAGGCAGCGGACGTCGGCACCACCGGCCCCATCATCTATGACATGGCGACCGTCAATGCGGTGGCGGGCACGACCGCTTGGTGTCCGGGGGCGAAGCGGCTGCGTCTGTCTGTTTCTGCGTACACCGATGCTGCGTCGCCGTTCCCTCAGACCGCTCCGGAACTGGGCAGCTTCTACTACGTGAGGACGGATGGATCGCGAATCAACGCAGTCATCAGCAATGGGGCGAATGACTACGTCATCACTCAGAACGGTACCCGCGCTGACATCATCGTCAACCTGTGTGTTCCGGCTGACAGCACCACCACTTTGGTTGGCTACCACTTCGGTGACGGCAACTTCTTCTGCTTCCGGTCGAACTACTAGGACTTGATTGCGGACTCCCCGGAGCTTTGGGTGTGGTGGGCGATTCGCAGCATGCTCACAGCACGGGCCACGATGAATCTTCTTCGCGCTCGACCGTCTCATCATGGGAGCGCGGATAGTTCGGCGTCTTGATAAGGAGAGAACATGCGGTACACCAAACTGATTCGGACGATGACTCTCGGGCTGGCCCTGGCTGCCCCGACGGCGATGGCCAACGATGTCGCTGTCAAGCTGAAGTGCCCGGCCGGCGCGACCCAGGTCGGTACGAAGGCTGAAGGCCTGTCCTGCGCGAAGATTGATGCGGCGCAGGGGACCCAGGTCGCGCATGGCGAGTACGTCGCGTTCCACCCGAACGGGGTGAAGGCGGCGCAGGGGCAGTTCGAGAATGGGTTGAAGGTGGGCGTCTGGACCTTCTTCGACGCCGCTGGAAACAAGCGGGGAACCACTGAGTTCAAGGATGGCGGGTGGGATGGCAAGCGCACCGCTTACTTCTCCAACGGCAAGCCCCAGCGCATTGAAGAGTACAAGAGCGGCAGGAAGCATGGTTTGACGCAGGAGCTGTCCAAGGACGGCAAGGTCGTCAGCAAGGCTCACTACGACCACAACCGCCTCGTCTCTGCTCAGTAGGCAGGTGACTTCATTGCGGTAACAAGGGCCTCTCCTTTTGGAGAGGCCCTTTGTTTTTGAGGCCTTCCCCAGCCGGGTCGACTCAGTTAGGAAGTTGCGTGTGAAGCCCCCCTCCCTTGCCCCTGCCTTGCCCGATATTCCCATCCGACCGGTGGGGCAGATGGGCCTGCGCGAACTCGAACGGATCCGGCTAATCCTTCGGGGCGGCTCGGTCATCGACTGGCGGAGGATGTATTTTCAGACCCGGGACGAGGTAGACGCCTTTCTGCGACTGCTTCAACTGGATTTGTCCCAGTCCTTCGATGAGATCTGGGCGCGTCAGGTCCTCGCAGAGGCCGTCGAGTATCTCCGGAAGACGTTCAACTACCGCGTGTCCAATGTGGTGGCACAGCCGGAAGAGATTCATGACCTTTTCCTTTTTGCGTCGGGAGTAAAGGGCTCTTCCCGCCATCGGCGAATTGCATGCGTCGTCCTCAAGGTGATGCACGTTATTCAGCACATCGAAGGACGGGATTTGTTGTTCCGCCTGGCAATTTCAGAAGCCGAACTGGCGGAACTGGTGACTGCGAAGGTCTTGAGTGTCGCCACGGAGATGCAGGCCAAGGGATTGCCTGTCGTGGAGTTTGCTCACTCCATCAAGACGCAGGACTCACTCATCACGAAGTTGCTGGCAAAGAAGGAGACGGTTGCTGCGCAGGTATATGACCGGACTCGATTCCGTGTGGTGACAAAGCGGCGCGAGGACTTGCTTCCTGTTCTCTACTACCTCACCCAGCGCCTCTTCCCCTTTCACCTCGTCGTTCCAGGGCAGACGGAGAACACGCTGCTACCGTTCAAGCAGGTGCTCACTGAGAACCCTCATTTCGAGCAGTTCATATCCAAGCTGCAGCTCGACCGTGATTTCGAGGACCGGGAAGGTCCCGGCAAAAACATCTATTCGGGTAACTCGTATCGGGTGTTGAACTTTGTGGTGGATATTCCCGTTCGAATGGATGCGTATCTTCCTACCCCCGAAGAGGACGACCGTCAGCGCAAGGGGAGGATCGTTATTTCATTGGTTGAGTTCCAAATCGTCGACGAGGAGACGGCTCGGATTAATGAGATGGGAGAGAACTCTCACGATGCCTATAAGCGAAGGCAGAAGAAGCGAGTTCTCAAACGCCTGAGCCAAGGTCTTGTGGTCCCCAAGCGTCAAACGTAATGGCTCTCTGAATTCTGAACGGATGAAGCGGAGCACTCACGGCCAACTCCTACCAGGCCTTCGACCATGAGTGCCTCAGTCACATCATTGATTGTGACGATAGACGTGAATGTCGGTGCCAGTTGAACCTGCTTCGTGCCAGGCCAACCATGGGCGGCTTTGGCGATCCATGTCGAGTGTGGGCCGATGTGCCTGGGCACCGCTCCCCATCATGGAGCGCAAAGGCGGACCGATGGGCTCCCAGGCGGAGGCGCGTTGGCGGGAGACATAGATGGACCGCTGGGAGTTCGCGACGCCGCTCCATGCCACCGCGGGAATGCCATTGTCGCCAATGGCGAGCGATGGCTCAGTATTGTTTGTCGAGTCGTGACTGAGGAGCACCGGCTCGGCCCACTCGCTACCTGTCCAGCTCGAGAAGTGAATCGAGCCTTCTACTGTGCTCTTATGCACTTCTTGCCATGCGACGGACGGCACGCCAACTGCTGAGGTGGCGATGCTGGGGGTGACCGCGGCTACTGACTGGGGCGCGGTGATGATGCTGCTCCCCATTGCTCCTGAATGGTTCAAGAGCACGCCAATGACACGGGTTTCATGCTGGGCATGGTAGGCGTCGTATGAGACGAATACGTTCGTGCCGTGCGCGCTGATGGTCGCTCTTCCAGTCGTGTCATAATCCAATGGACGATGTACTTCGATGGTCGTCCAGTTCGTCGCGCCTGCGCTAAGTTCAAAAGCAACGAGCCGGGGAACGCCGAATTGATGTGTTGCGTAGACGTAAATGGTTCCGGTGCTTGTTGTTGTTATGCTGGGTTCCGCGATGAACCTGTCTTCGGTTCCCGTAATGGGAAAGGCAGGTAGGTCCTCCCAGAAAGTGTTGTTCCAACGCCGCGCATATAGGTTTTTCCCGGCGCCAACTCCCGTCGCTTCCTGCCAGGCAATCAACACCCTTCCCGAGGCATCAAGATGCAGCGTGGGGTTCTCTGCGTGAGTTCCGGTGCCAGTAAGTCCACTCAGTGCTCCGCCTAGATGGATCCAAGTCGCGCCGTTCCAGCGGGCCACATGGATGTTCTTGGCTGAGCCATCAAACTCAGACCAGGCGACAACGGGCAGGTCATCTGTATCCAGCTTGAGTACTGCATTCTCTGCTGGGGTCGATCCAGTCCTTGCACTGAGAGCTCCGCCAACGGGGAGCCAGACAGGGACTGTGAACTGCCATTCGGTGGTGGACTGCAACACATTGCCCGCCAGGTCCTGGATGGGCTGACTGCCGGTTCCGAGCTTCACCAGGACGGTGCTGGGGGCAGGCAGGGGCGTGGTGGGCGTAATCGTCAACGTGGTTCCGTCGGCGGAGAGGCTGACGCTGGCCTCAATCCGGGTGTTGCCGTGAGCGAGCACTTCCACGTTGTCTGGAGATATGCTCGCAGGGCGCACTGGCTCGCTGAGCGTCGCCTCCAAGGATGCACGCGCGCTGACCTGCGCATCGCTCGACGCAGGCGCGCGGCTCGAGACATGAGGAGGCGTGCGATCAACGATCACCGTTCGTGCGACGCTCGTAAAGGTAGTGCCGCCTCGAGCGGCGCGCGCCACAAGTTGGAAAGATCCTTCGGGCATCCCCCGGGTGTCCCACGTATAGGTGTACGGAGGCGCCGAGACACGCGCCAGAAGTTGCGTGTCGCGGTGGAACTCGACAGTGTCGGCCGCGCCTCCCTCAATCGTTGCTTCCAGCGGCAACGCTCCGTTGGTGTAGGTGGCAGAGTCCGCTGGGGCGGGAGCCGCCCATCGCACGACCAAGTCTCCGGCCGGTACGACGGTGAGCTTGAGCGAGGCAATCCGGAAGTCGTTGCCAGATGCCGCGCGGACCGTGATCGTCGATTCTCCCGTCGCCGCGCTGGGGGAGACGTGGAGGGTCAATGTGGCGGTCGTCTCGCCAGCAGGGATCTCTGTGGGCAGAGCAGTGATGCCGGAAGGCGGCTGCTCCAATGTCACGGAGACACTGTCCGAGTATCCTTCGGCTCGAACGATGGAGACCTGAATGGGGCGGTTGCCGCCCTGGAGTGCGGAGTCCTCGCTGGGGCTCAGTCTTAGTGCGAACTTCGTCGTGGGCTGTGCTCCTCCGTCCGGGGTTGGGTCGGGCTCGACCTCTGGGACGTTGATGCACGCAGTGGACAGGGTGATTGCGGTTAACAGCAAGGCGCAGGGGAGTCGGGACATGAGTCGGATGCTTGGCAAAGAGCGTTCCAGGAGCCGCGACGGTTGTTGAGGATGCCTGCGCCCGGCGAGGCTGCGGCCTCTCCGCGCAGCCCAAAGGCGGGTGGTGCAGGGGCGTCGCGTTCGATGCTGGGACGCATACCACGCCTTGTGGCGGTCCCGTCCCCACCGGTGGATTCCAGTCCGAACGCACGGATGCGCCCTGAAAACACGAACGCCCGCGCTCCCAGCACGGATGCGGGGAGGCGGGCGTGGGCACCGGGGCCGCGAGCGGCCTACTTCTTCTTCCGGTTCTTCTTCTTGTTCTCCTTCTCCCGCTTGCGGCGCTCCTTGATGGCGTCACGGTCCTCGCTCTTGCCGGTGGCGGAGGGCGGCGCGTAGCCCATCAGCCGGGCCTTGGCCATGGCGGCCTGGCCCATGGGCGGCGTGTAGCCGGGGGCAATCTGCGGCAGCTGCATGGGCATGCCCATGCCGGGCATTCCACCGCTCATCATCTTCTCCATCATCTTCGGGTCGCCGCCGAACATGCTGGAGAGGTCCATGTTCTTCATCTGCGACAGCTGACCCAACTGCTTGAAGCCGGGGATGCGGCCCAAGAGGCCCGGATTCTGGCCGATGGTGCCCATCACCTGCTGCATCATCCCGAACTTCTGGAGCAGCTCCTTGACCTCTTCGACCTTGCGGCCGCTGCCCTTGGCGATGCGGTTGATGCGGCTGTTGTTGACGGTATCTGGCCGCAGGCGCTCCTTCGCCGTCATCGAGTCGTACATCGACTCAATCTTCGTGAGCTCCTTCTCGTCCGGATTGAGGTGCTCGGTGAGGTCGCCGAAGAGGGGGAACTTCTCCAGCAGGTCCTTGAGCGGTCCCATCTTCCGGACCATGCGGATCTGCTCGACGAAGTCCTTCATCGTGAACTGGCCGGACAGGAGCTTCTTGGCATCCTCCTCGGCCTTCTTCTCGTCGACGACCTTCTCGAAGTCCTTCATCAGGCCGACGATGTCGCCGAACCCGAGGATGCGGCCCGCGAGGCCGGCCGGGCGGAACTCCTCCAGCTTGTCCATGGACTCGCCCATGCCGAGGAACTTGATGGGCTTGCCCGTGACTTCCTTGATGGACAGCGCGGCGCCGCCGCGGGCGTCACCGTCCAGCTTGGTGAGGATGAAGCCGTCCAGCGTCAGCCGCCGGTCGAACTCCGCCGCCGTGCGTACGGCGTCCTGACCAATCATCGCGTCGCACACCAGCAGGATGTTGTCCGGCTGGACGTTGCCCTTGATGGACTCCAGTTCGGCCATCAGGGACTCGTCGATGGCGAGCCGGCCGGCGGTGTCGATGAGCACCACGTCGCACTTCTGCTCGCGCGCGGCGGCATAGCCCCGCTTGGCGAGCTCGGGCGGCTGGATGCCGGGCTCGTGGTAGACGGGGACCTTGAGCCGCTCGCCCAGGACCTTGAGCTGGTCCACGGCGGCGGGGCGGTAGATGTCGGCTGCGACGAGCAGGGGCTTGCGCCCTTCCTGGAGGAGCCGGCTGGCGAGCTTTCCGGTCGTGGTCGTCTTACCGGAGCCCTGGAGGCCCACCATCATGATGCCGGACAGCTGGCCCTTGGGCTTCAGCTTCAAGCTGGTGTCGACAGGCCCCATGAGGGCCTCCAGCTCGTCGTGGCAGATCTTGATGAAGTGGTCCATCGGGCTGACCTTGCGCTTCTGGCCAGCCGTGTCGGTGATGGTCGTCTGCACCAGCTCGCCCACGGACTTCTCGCGGACGCGGGCGACAAACTTCTTCACGACGTCGAAGGCGACGTCAGCCTCGAGCAGGGAGACGCGGATGTCGCGCAGCGACTCGTCGACCAGCTCCGGGGTGAGCTCGCTCTTGCCGGCGAGGCGGTTCTTGGCGGCGCGGAAGCCCTTGGTTACGGTCTCGAGCATGGGGGGCGCTTTATAACAGGGTCAGGCGGGATGCGACGGTGGAGCACATTCCGGCCGTCGAACTGTGAAGAGAAGGGGGCCCGGACCGGCCTCCCTGGCGGCGAATCCGACCCGGGGCCCTGGATTCTTCAACGCTCTTGAGGGGTTGGCGCATCCCTAGGCACCCTGGCGCGGGCCTTGAGGCGTCGCCGGGCGCGAAGTGAGGCGCCCAGGCCTGCCAGGAGCCCCAGCGGAGAGGGAAGAGAGCCTGGGGCTGCACGAGGCCTTTGCCGGAGGTAGGACAGGCCCTGTAGGGTGCTGCCCGCAGCCGGGCACGAGTGGCGGAACTGGCAGACGCAGCGGACTTAAAATCCGCTGGCCCGTAAGGGCCGTCCGGGTTCGATCCCCGGCTCGTGCATGGACTCCGGGCGGCTCCCGGAGGAGGCTCGGGGGGACGCACACCCGGTTTCCGGCAAGGTCTTCATGAACGCCACCTCGCGCCGTCGTTTCCTCCTTCAGTCGGGTCTTCTCGTGGCCGCCTCGGCCATCGGGTGTCGGCGCTCGGAGGCTCCCGCGGTCATCCTGCAGTCGCAACGCAATGTGGTGCAGACGCTTGAGGGCATCCCCGCGACGGATGGGGCAGGGGTTCGCTTGACGCGGGTCATCGGGCAGCCCTCGCTGCGGAACCTCGACCCGTTCCTCATGCTCGACCGGTTCCACTCCGATGACCCCGGGGCCTACATCAACGGCTTCCCGAATCACCCCCACCGGGGCTTCGAGACCGTCACAGTCATGCTCGATGGGCGAATGCGCCACCGGGACAGCCGTGGCAACAGCGGGCTCATCGCCGGAGGTGGCTCGCAGTGGATGACCGCGGGCCGTGGTCTCATCCACTCGGAGATGCCGGAGCAGGTGCAGGGGTTGATGTCCGGCTTCCAGCTCTGGCTCAACCTCCCCGCGAAGGAGAAGATGTGCCCGCCGGCCTACCAGGACCACACGCCAGAGCAACTTGCGGAGGAGCGCCTGTCTCCCTCGGGGAGCCGCGCGCGTGTTATCGCGGGCAAGATGAACGGGCTCCAGGGCCCCGTGCGCGAGCGCCCCACGCAGCCGCTCTTGCTGACGCTAACGCTCGAGGACGACCGTCCTTTCGAACTCGACACACCGTCGGGCCACACCGCCTTCGCCTTCGTGTCCTCGGGCGAGGTCGACCTGGGACCTGAAGACACGTCGAAGCCGGTGCGCGAGGGCTCGCTGGCATTGCTCGGCCCGGGAAGCCGGCTTCGCGTGCGCGCGAGGAATCGCCGGAGCGAGTTGCTCATCGCCGCGGCGATGCCCCTGCGTGAACCCATCGTCCAGTACGGCCCGTTCGTCATGAACACCCGCGAGGAAATCCAGCAGGCGTTTGACGACTATCGCGCGGGCGTGCTCGACCAGGGGTGATGGTCGTCAAGCCACGGCCGACTGGCCACAGAAGTCCAACACCTCCTCGAAGGGCCAGCCTTCCAGTGCGCCGAACAACTTGTGGCCGCCGAGCTTCGCTCGCGTAAGGGCGGGGCTGCTCAATCCGCAGAGGAACCTCGCGGCCTGCCTCGGGTGCCCGAGTGACTCGGGATGTTTCGCGGCCAGGGCTCGGAAGCCCGCCACGTCGAGGCCCGCGGGTAGTGCCGGCCTCCGGCGCACCGCGGGAAGCACCTGGGCCTCCCCGGTCCGGCAGAAGGTGCAGTGCCCACACGGCTGCTCCCGCCGCTGACCGAAGTGGGCGACCAGCGCATTGCTCTGGCACCCCGCATGAGTGACGAGCTTCAGTACGTCCCGGACACGCGTGACCTCCTGGGCTTCGCGCTGCTGAAACCGCTGATGAAGGAGTGCGGTGAGGGCTGCTGCGTCCTCCTGGGTCCGCAGCCGTGTGAAGCGCTGACGCGGCTCGGAGACCTGGAGCAACACGAGCCCTTGTTCCTCGAGATATTCGATGGCCCGGACCACGCGCTCGCGGGGCTGCCGAAGCGAGCTCGCCACCTCGGCCGGGTCGAGCGAGTACCAGGTGCGTCCTTTCTTCGCCTGGGCAAACACGTCGCGCAGGAACTGCACCCGTTCTCCCTGGAAGCGCCCCACGAGCGCGTCAATGGGCAGGAGCGGCTGCACCTTGTAGCCGGCGTAGTACGGCGTGCCTTGCCTCAACACGCCTTCGAGCTCCAGGTACGTCAGCGCCGTGCGCAGCACGAGCGGCCGCACATCATGCCGGGTGGACAGAGCAAACATGTCGACGCTCAGCTCGGGCCCCAGGCCGAGCAACTCGGTCACCAGACTTTGAATGGCTTCCCGCGTGGGTGTGTCCCCGAGCGCGAAGTTCTCCAGGCTGGGGACGTCGTCCGGACACGCGAAGAGCTCCACCACCGATGGCGCTCCATCTCGCCCAGCCCGGCCGATTTCCTGGCTGTAGCTCTCCAGTCCCTTGGGCAGGTTGTAGTGATACACGGCCCGTACATCCGCCTTGTCGATGCCCATCCCGAACGCGATGGTCGCCACGACGATGCCATTCGCGGAGGCCATCCAGGCCTCCTGCACCCGCTCACGGACCTCGGGCTCTAGTCCCGCATGGTACGCGCTGGCGGGGAGCCCTTCGGCGGAGAGGAACGCGGCCACGCGCTCGGCGGTCTTCTGCTGCGTGACGTAGACGATGGTGGGGCCAGGCGCTCGGGAACCGAGCCGCCCCAGGAGGAGCGCGTCGCGGGCCTCGGCGTGAACCGGGGTCGTCTCCAGCGTGAGGTTCTGTCGGTAGAAACCCGTGACGACCGCGTTCTCCTCGGGGATGCCAAAGCCCTGGCAGATGTCTCGCACGACGGAGGGTGTCGCCGTGGCCGTGAGTGCGAGGATTCGCTCCGCCGACAAATCCCGCGCCGCCTTCGCCAGCTTCAGATAGTCCGGTCGGAAGTTGTGGCCCCATTCCGAGACACAGTGCGCCTCATCCATCGCGAACAAGGAAATGCGCAGCTCACGGAGCAGGGCGGTGAAGCGCTCGTTGTTGAAGCGCTCGGGCGCCACGTACAAGAGCTTGAGCGAACCATCGCGCAGCGCCTTTATGACTTCGCGTGAGTCGTCCGCCGACAGCGAGGCGTCCAGCCGCGCGGCACGAATGCCCTGCCGGGCCAGGGCGTCAATCTGATCCTTCATCAGCGCGATCAGCGGGGAGACGACCACCGTGATGCCCTCCAGCAGCAGCGCCGGAAGCTGATAGCAGAGCGACTTTCCGCCACCTGTGGGGAACACCGCGAGCGCCGCGGCTTTCGGACCGAGCAGCGCATCGAGGACCTCACGCTGGCCAGGGCGGAAGTCCGTCAGTCCGAACCGCTCGCGCAGAACGGTATCGAGTGAGCTGTGTCGTGCGCCATCTGCCCCGTGCATGAAGCTCCTCCAACTCGCGAACTCCGGCAACCCACGCCCTCCATGGGCCCTGTCCAGCGACTCCGTCCCTGCTCACCGGGGGAAGAGCGTAGCCACGAAGTCCACGAAGACGCGAACGATGCGTGCCGCTGAATTGGCCACCATCGCCCATGCGGTATCGCCGGCTGGGGGATAGGCTGCGGCGCCATGACCTACCAACGCAATCCCGTGAAGGCGCCCCGTGTGTCGGGCCTGGCGCTCAAGGCTTTCGTGAACGCGCTTGAGAGCGGCGTCGGGTCGGTGATGCTGGACAAGCTGACGCGGGACAGCGGCATCGAGCGATGGCGTGAGCTCCCGGCGGGGGATGCGCCGCCACTCCAGTTCCCGTTGCCCCAGGGCACCGCCGCCACGGAGCCGCAGACGCCCACGGAGCAGGCCGCGCGTGCCATCGCCGCGTCCGCCAGTCCACCGGAGCGTGAGAGCGTCGCGGCCTATGTCCGCGCCTACCGCGAGGGAGCCACGGACCCGGTGGCCGTGGTGAATCGAATTCATGAGTCCATCGCCCGGATGGACAGTGGGAAGCAGCGCCTGGGCTTGTTCATCGCCCGCAAGCCGGACGAGGTGCACCGGGCCGCGGAGGCGTCCTCCGAGCGGCTGCGCGAGGGCCGTCCGCTGAGCGTGCTCGACGGCATTCCCGTCGTGCTGAAGGACGAGATCGACCTGGCCGGGTTCCCCACCACGCTGGGCACGCGGTTCCGCACGCAGGTGGCCGCCGCGGACTCGACTGTGGCGGCCCGGCTCAAGGCCGCGGGCGCCATCATCCTCGGCAAGGCCAACATGAACGAGATTGGCATCAACCCCATCGGGTTGAATCCCCACCACGGCGCTGCTCGCAATCCCTGGGACACGGGCCGCATCACCGGTGGCAGCTCCAGTGCCTCCGCCGCGGCCGTGGCCGCGGGCCTGTGCCCCTTGAGCATCGGTGCCGACGGCGGCGGTTCCATCCGCATCCCCGCGGCCCTGTGCGGCATCGTGGGCCTCAAGGCGACGTGGGGCCGCATCCCGGAGACGGGCGTGCCCCCGCTATGCTGGAACGTGGGCCACGTGGGGCCCATGGGGCTCACCGTGGACGATGTCGCCGCGGCGTATGCGGTGCTCGCGGGGCCGGATGGACATGACCTCGTCTCACAGGGACAGTCGCCGCATCACCTGTCTGGCTACGAGGATGACGGCCTGAGCGGCGTGCGGCTGGGCATCTGCTGGGACTACTTCGAGGACGCCGACACGGACGTCGTCGCCCGCTGCAAGGAAGCCGTGGCCGCGCTGTCGGCAGCGGGAGCGCGCGTGGTGGAGATTCCGCCTCCCGACCTCAACACCGTGCTGTGGACGCACAGCTGCATCATCCTGAGCGAGATGTCGGAGGTGATGCTTCCCCACGTGAAGGCACATCCGTCGGAGTTCGGGCTCGACACGCGCACCAACCTGGCCATTGGTCGGCACTTCCGGGCCACGGACCTGGTGCATGCCCTGCGGCACCGGCACCGCCTGACGCGTGAGCTGCTCGCGCAGATGGCGGGCGTGGACGTCCTCGTCACGCCGACGACGGCCACCACGGCGCCCCTCATTCCGGAGGCGGCGCTTCCGGATGGCGAGTCGAACCTGCCCGTCGTCGATGCCCTGATGCGCTTCGTGCGCCTGGCCAACCTGACGGGCTTCCCCTCGCTGTCGGTGCCAGCCGGCTTCGACGAAGAGGGGCTCCCGGTGGGGGTCCAGCTCACAGGCCGCCCCTACGAGGAGCACCTGCTGCTGCGTCTGGGCCGCGTGGTGGAGCAGGCCTCGGAGTACCGCGTCCCGCCTGTTCATCTGCGCGCACTTCGGTGAACGCTGCGGATTGAAGGGCTGAAAAACAGGAAAAGCGTGTAAGTGTGGCGCCGCGTGCTCGCGGGGCCACCCACGGGCCACGCACTCGACACAGCCCGCGTCACTCCGGGCGCCGCTCCCTGGCGTCCTCGCGCGGGCGGGAGGAATGGCTTCGTGCAACCCAGTAACTCCGCCGGTTCGCCGTTTCGTCGCTTCACCGCTCCGGCCGCGCTGATGCTCGCGGCGGCCCTCACGACTGCCTGTGGTCCCTCGGAGCCGCCCGCCCCGGCGGAGGCCGAGGCGCTCGGCAGTCGCACCGACGCGCTGACCGAGCTCGTCTCCAATGGCACCTTCAGCGGCAGCACCGTGTCGCCCTGGTGGAGCGGCCCCAACACACAGTCCCGCGTGGAGAACGCCCGCCTGCGCGTGGACGTGGGGGGCGGGACGGCCAACCCCTGGGACGCGTTGATTGGCCAGGATGACATTCCGCTGGTGAATGGCCGGGCGTACACGCTGTCCTTCACCGCTTCTGCTTCGGTGACGACGACGGTCCGTGTGACGGTGCAGTTGGAGAGCGCGCCGTACACCGCGCCGCTGGACCGGCAGATTACGTTGGACGGCACGTCACGGCGCTTCACGTTCCCCTTCACGTCGACGCTGGCCACGCAGGCGGGACAGGTCACCTTCCAGATGGGAGGCCGCGCGACGGGGTTCAGCGCGTTCATCGATGACATCTCGCTCACCACGGAGGACGGAGGCGGCGGGCCGCTGTCGATGACGAGCGGCTTCTACATCGACCCGAACTCCAACCCCGCCAACTGGGTCCGGGCCAACAGCGGGGACTCGCGCGCTGCGCGCATCCAGTCCTCCATCGCGAACAACCTGGCCGCACGCTGGTTCGCCGCTTGGAGCGGCGACATCACCACGGCGGTGTCCAGCTTCGTCTCGGCCGCGGACGCGGCGGACAAGCTTCCGGTGCTGGTGGCGTACAACATCCCTGGCCGGGACTGCGGGAGCCATTCGGGCGGAGGCGCGGGGTCGCCAGAGGCGTACCGGACGTGGATTTCGTCCTTCGCTGCCGCCATTGGCAACCGTCCCGCCGTCGTCATCATCGAGCCGGACGCCGTCGCCCAGCTCGACTGCCTGGCGAACGATGCCGAGCGGCAGACGCGCATCAGCCTGATTCGCTACGCCACCGAGCAGTTCAGGGATCGCGCGCCGAACACGTGGGCCTACCTGGACGCGGGCAACGCCTTGTGGATCAACGCCGACACCATGGCCCAGCGGCTGGAGAACATGGGTGTGCGCAACGTGCGAGGCTTCGCGCTCAACGTGTCGAACTTCTACACCACCGCGCAGTCGGCCTCGTACGCGGGCTCCGTCAACAGCTCGCTGAGCAGTCGCTACGGCTACACCAGGCCCTTCGTGGTGGACACCAGCCGCAACGGCAATGGCTCCAACGGTGAGTGGTGCAACCCCGCCGGCCGGAAGATTGGCACGACGAACCAGGTGGGCGTGGGCGGCGCGGAGATGACCCTGTGGATCAAGGTCCCCGGAGACTCCGACGGCCAGTGCGGCGTCGCGCCCAACACACCCGCAGGCACGTTCATGCCGGACGTGGCCCTGCGGATGATTGACGGCCTCTGAGCGACGCACGGGGCGCCGCACGGACGTCAGTGCGGCGCCACCACCTCGGTGGAGGACACCGTCGTGGTGCGCGACACCTTGGGGAAGAACAGCCCCGCGGCGAAGGCGGCCACGGTGAAGGCGCAGATCAGCCAGAAGTTGATGCTCAGCCCGGTGCCCAGTGCGCCGCTCAGTGTCGCCAGCAGGTCCGCGGGCAGGTCCTGGCCATGGTCGGGGCTCATCAAGGCGTTGGCCGCCGAAATCGGCACCGTCGGGTCCTTGAGGAGCTGCGACACCATGACGCCGCCCATCAGCCCCACGCCAATGGCGCCGCCGATGGTGCGGAAGAACATGTTGCTGGCGGTGGCCACGCCGCGCAGCTCCCAGCCCACGCTGGTCTGCACGGCGATGAGCAGCGCGGTGGACGCGAAGCCCATGCCGATGCCGAACAGGCCCATGGCCACCTCCGGCAGCAGCTTGGGCGCCTGGGGCCCCAGGAGCAGCGCCATCAGCGACGTGCCCACCACCGTCAATCCCAGCCCGCCCACGATGAGCGGGCGGAAGCCCGTCTTGAGCAGCAGCTTCCCTGCGACGAGGGCCGCCAGCGGCCAGCCGACAATCATCGGCGTAATCATCCCGCCGGCCTCGGTGGGCGTTCCGCCCAGGACGCCCTGGACGAAGAGCGGAACGTAGGTGGTGGCCCCGAACATCGCAGCGGAGAAGAGCGCTCCCGCGATGGAGGAGATGACGATGGCCGGCACCTTGAAGATGGACATGGGGATGATGGGCTCTGCCACCTTGCGCTCCACCGCGACGAAGGCCGCGAGCAGCACGGCCGCCACGGGCAAGCCCCACAGATTCACGCCCACGCCTTGCACGCCGACGAGCAGCGCCACCACCCAGCCGGTGAGCAGCGCGGCGCCCGCGTAGTCCAGCTTCTGCGGCTTCCGCTCCACGCGCTCATGGAAGTAGCTCAGGAGCAGGATGAGGCAGCCCACGCCCACCGGGACGTTGATGAAGAAGACCCAGTGCCACGTGAGGTACTTCACGATGAAGCCACCGGTGATGGGGCCGATCAGGCCCGCGATGCCCCACACCGCGCTGAACGCGCCCTGGACCTTCGCGCGCTCCTCCAGCGTGTAGATGTCCCCGATGACGGTGAGCGCCACCGGCTGCATGGCACCCGCGCCCAGGCCCTGGAGCGTCCGGAAGCCGATCAACATGGCCATGGACGTGGACAGGCCACTGGCGATGGAGCCCACGAGGAACAGCACGATGCCGAACACGAGCACGGGCTTGCGGCCGTAGAGGTCCGCCAGCTTCCCGTAAATGGGCACGGTGATGGTGGAGGACAGCATGTACGCCGTGAAGACCCACGCGTAGTGCTGGATGCCGCCCAGCTCGCCCACCACCGTGGGCATGGCCGTGGAAACGACAGTGGCTTCCAAGGCGGCCATGAAGAGGCTCAAGGCCAGGGCCAAGGTGGTGAGGGGACGATGAGTGGTTCGCATGAAGACGCCGGCGCGGGAGAGGCCCTCCTTAACGGCTGCGGGCGGGGGTCGCCAGCAACAAGCGGCCTCACGCCCTGAGTGGCCACTCAGCGTGCGGGCGCACACGGACTCGGAAACGAACGAAGGGCCAACCCCCACATGCGTGGGAGCTGGCCCTGGGGGCTTCACCCGTCGATTCGGGATTACAGGCCGCGCATCAGCTGGGCCTGGGCGAAGGCCGCCATCTGCTGGGCGTTGAAGCGGCCCTCGGCGATGTCGCCCACCGTCTTCGCGCCCGTGCGGACCGTCTCCACCATGTCCGCCAGCTTGCCCACGGTGCCGGCCTTGCCGAACATCGAGGCAACGCCACCCAGCGGACCGCCGGCGACCATGGACAGCCCGTTGTCGATGAACTTGTCGACGAACGGCTTGGCGAGCTGGCCGATGCCGAAGGGCATCTTGTCCAGCAGGCCGCCAATCATGCTCTTGAGGGGGCCGGTGATGGCGCTCATCGCCTTGTCGACCAGGCCGGACACCTGGCTCAGCGCGCTGCCAATCTTGCCGGCGATGCCGCCGATGCTGTTCGCCAGGCCGCCTACCGCCTTGCCGATGCCACCCAGCGCCTTGCCGATACCGCCCAGCGCGCCCGCGATACCGCCCGCCGCCTTGCCCGCCGCGTTGGCCGCACCTGCAGCGGCGCTCCGGCCAGCATTGCTCGCGCCATTCGAGCCACGGCTACCGTTCGAACCACCTGCGCCGCCAACGGACATGGGGGAAACCTCTATGAAAGGGGTGAATGTAAGGATTGTCGGGGAGCGTGGGAGAAAGTTGCGTCAAATCCGTCTAAACGCGATCTGGCCCGCCCTTGGGCACGTGCTGGCGCAGCTTCTGGCTGGTCTCCTCGTCCACCTTCACGGGCTCCTGGCCCTCATCCCCCCTGAGTGACGGCTTGTTCGCGTCGTCCTGCTTCCCTTCGAAACCACTGTAATAGGATTTGGGCGGGCCAATGCCCAGCTCACCATTGGCGGCGGCGACGAAGAAGTTGGCGACGTCCTGGGTGGTCGGCGGGTTGTAGCCGGCGGCGCGCAGCTCCTCGTCCGGCGCAACGATGAGCGTTGGCTCCTTGTCCGGATTCTGGGCGTAGTCGAGGACCAGCTCGACGTAGGCCTCCAGCTCCATATCCAGGGACTTCGCGATACGCTGGGTGTCTGGGTCCGCGAGCAGCTCGGCGCGGACATTCTCCACGGGGCGCTTCAGGCGGGGCTTCTGCTCGGACATGTCGGGGACTCCCGGAGGGCATAGAAAGCGGCTCTTCCGGCAGGTTAGCGTCCCCTGCAACGGTGGGCCACCTTGGACGCCCGGCCCTGCCCTGGGGCCGAGGTGAGGTGCACCGGCCGTCCCTAGCGTTGGCATTGAACCGTCGTTCGGGGGACCCGAAACCATGGCCAATGTCTGCGACCTCTGCCACCAGCGCCCGGCGACCACCCGAGTCACCCGCGTCATGGGGAACCGGAAGACCACCGAGTCCCTGTGTGACGTCTGTAGCAGCCAGCGCTCGCGCTTCGGCCGCATGGGCCTGGGCACGTCGCTCTTCGACCAGTTCTTCAGTGACTTCGGAGACGAGGACTTCGGGGGGCTGTCGCGTTCACTTCAACAGCCGGTGGAGCGGTACGACATCACCGAGGCCTTCTCCGATGAGACGCGGCGCGTATTGGAAGCGGCCTTCGAGGCGGCGCGAAGCGCGGGTGCGGCATCCATCGACACGGAGCACCTGCTGGTGGCGCTCGCGAAGGACCCGCTGGGCCGGACCGCCCTGAGCCGCATGAAGCTGGACCCGGCCCGCATCGCCGAGCGCGCCGAGTCCGAGATGCGCCGTGGGAAGCGCCCCATGGAGCGTCCTGAGCTGTCGCCGCATGCGAAGCGCGCCCTGGAGCTCGCGTACCAGGAGGCCTACGAACTGGGACATTCCTATGTGGGCCCCGAACACGTGCTGCTGGGGTTGCTGCACGAAGGGGAAGGCCTGGCGTCGGAGATTCTGCGCGAGCAAGGGGCCCAACACGGCAAGGCGCGCGCGGCCGTCGCGGAAGCGCTGGCACCTTCATCCGAGGCACGCCGGTCTCCCACGCCCACGCTGGACGAGTACTGCCGCGACCTGACGAGCCTGGCCTCGGAAGGGAAGCTGGACCCGGTGGTGGGGCGGGCCAACGAAATCGAGACCACGCTCGAAATCCTCTCGCGTCGCACGAAGAACAACCCCGTGCTCATTGGTGAGCCGGGCGTGGGCAAGACGGCCATCGTGGAGGGCATTGCCCAGCGCATCATCTCCGCCGCGGTCCCGGACACGCTGCGCGACAAGCGCGTGCTGCAACTGGACCTGTCCGGCCTGCTCGCGGGCAGCAAGTACCGCGGTGAGTTCGAGGAGCGGCTGAAGAAGGTCATGGACGAGGTGAAGTCGCACAGCGAGGACATCGTCCTCTTCATCGACGAGATTCACACCATCGTCGGGGCGGGCGCGGCGGAGGGAGCCATGGATGCGGGCAACATGCTCAAGCCCTCTCTGGCGCGCGGCGAGCTGCACGTCATCGGCGCGACGACGTTGGACGAATATCGCAAGCGCATCGAGAAGGATGCCGCGCTCGAACGCCGCTTCCAGCCCGTGGTCGTCCCGGAGCCGACGGCCGAGCAGGCCATTGAGATTCTGCGAGGACTCAAGGACCGCTACGAATCCCACCACCGCGTGCGCATCGCGGACGAGGCGCTGGTGGCGGCGGTGGAGCTGTCGGACCGTTACGTCACAGGGCGCTTCCTGCCGGACAAGGCCATCGACCTGGTGGACCAGGCGGCGGCCCGCGTGCGCTTGCGGCTCACGCTGCCACCGGAGCGACTGGTGAACGCCGAGCATGAGGTGGTGAAGGTGAAGCGCTCGCTCGACGAGGCACGCGGCCGGAAGGCGGGACCGCGCATCCAGGAGCTGGAGTCGAAGCTGAGCGCCGCCGAGCGCGAGGTCCAGAGCGCGCAGAAGGAGCGCCGCACGCAGAAGTCCGGTGAGACGCCGGAGGTCCGCGCCGAGGACGTGGCGGAGGTGCTGTCGCGCATGACGGGCATCCCCGTGACGCAGATGACGGAGGACGAGCGCAAGAAGTTGCTGGAGCTGGAGTCGCGGCTGCACGAGCGCGTCATTGGTCAGGACGAGGCCATCCGCGTGCTGTCCCAGGCCATCCGGCGGGCGAGGGCGGGGCTCAAGGACGAGTCGCGCCCCATCGGCTCCTTCCTCTTCCTGGGCCCCACGGGCGTGGGCAAGACGGAGCTGGCGAAGACGCTGGCGGAGCTGCTCTTCGGTGACGAGAAGGCGCTCATCCGCTTCGACATGAGTGAGTACATGGAGAAGCACACCGTGAGCCGGCTGGTGGGCGCGCCGCCGGGCTATGTCGGCTATGAGGAGGGCGGGCAGCTCACCGAGGCCGTGCGGCGGCGGCCCTACTCCGTGCTCCTCTTCGACGAGGTGGAGAAGGCCCACCCCGACGTGTTCCACATGCTGCTCCAGGTGCTGGATGACGGGCGGCTCACGGACGCGCAGGGCACGGTGGTGAACTTCAAGAACACCGTCATCATCGGCACCAGCAACCTGGGCTCGCACCTCATCCAGGAGTCCACCGCGCGCAAGGAACCGCAGGAGCGCATGCGGGAGCGCGTCATGGGCGTGCTCAAGGGGCACTTCCCGCCCGAGTTCCTCAACCGCATCGACGAGACGGTGGTCTTCGAGCCGCTCAACCGCGCGCAGTTGCGCGCCATCGTGGACCTGATGCTGGAGAAGACGCGCCGCCTGCTGCACGGCCAGGGCATCGAGCTGGAGGTGACGCCCGCGGCGCTGGAGGCGCTGGTGGACAAGGGATGGGACCCGACCTTCGGCGCGCGTCCGCTGCGGCGTGAAATCCAGCGCGCCATCGAGGCGCCGCTCGCGGAGAAGCTCATCTCGGGCGACATCCATGAGAACAGCCGCGTGAGTGCGGACTTCAAGGACGGAAAATTCCGGTTCGCCGAAGTGGAGGCCGCTGAGGCGGAAGGCGAGCAGGCTGTCGCGAGTGCCGTTCACTGAACCGTCACGTGTGGGGTCATCCTGGCCCCCGAACATTCGCCTTGTAGTTGGTACGGACATGCCGGAGCCTTGGCGTGATGCAGCCATCTCTTCCGGTCATGGCCTCGCTCTCCGCCCTCCTGCTGGCGGGAGGGTGCAAGCGGGAGCCCGATGCCGCGGCGGCGCAGATTCCCGCGCTGCCCGAGGTTGCCCCCAACGCGTTGCGCCCCGTGGAAGCCTTCGCGGCCATCCTGGACCGGAAGGAGCGCTCCCGCGCGCTCTTCCTGGAGGCCAGCCGCGTCTTCTTCCACCCGCGGTGCGCGAACTGTCACCCGGCGGGTGGCAGCCCGCTGCAAGGTGACGACGGCCAGCTTCATGACCCGCCCGTGGTGCGCGGCCCCGAGGACCAGGGCGTGGTGGGCATGGAGTGCATCAGCTGCCACCAGGACAAGAACCAGGACCTGGCACGCGTGCCCGGCGCGCCGAAGTGGCATGTCGCCCCCATCGAAATGGCGTGGGTGGGGAAGAGTCCTCGTGAGGTGTGCGAGCAGCTCAAGGACATGAAGCGCAACGGCGGCAAGACGCCCGAGCAGATGATTCAACACAACGCCCACGACGCATTGGTGGCCTGGGGATGGAACCCGGGCTCGGGGCGTGAGCCCGCTCCGGGGACGCAGGCGCAGTTCGGCGCCATCGTCGCGGCCTGGGTGGAGACGGGCTCGGAGTGCCCGAGCGAGGAGGCACGGCCGTGACGGTTCGCGTTCGCATCAACGGTGAGGAGAAGGAACTGGACGTCGACCCGGAGATGCCGTTGCTGTGGGCGGTACGGGACGTGCTCGGGCTCACCGGCACGAAGTACGGCTGCGGCCAGGCGCTGTGTGGCTCGTGCACCGTCCACCTCGACGGGCTGCCGGTCCGCGCGTGCGTGACACCCGTCCGCCGCGCGGAGGGGCACTCGGTGACGACCATCGAAGGGCTGTCGCCCGACGGCAACCACCCGCTGCAGAAGGCCTGGGTGGAGCTGGGTGTGCCGCAGTGTGGCTTCTGTCAGGCGGGGCAGATCATGTGCGCGGCGGCGCTGCTGGCGAAGAAGCCGCGGCCGTCCGACAAGGAGATCGACCAGTCGCTCGCAGGCAACCTCTGCCGGTGTGGGACGTACACGCGAATCCGCTCGGCCGTGAAGAAGGCCGCGGGCATGTCCGAGGAGTGACGAGGCCGCCATGACGAAGCTGCTCACGTTGATTAGCCGGCGCTCGTTCCTGGAAGGGCTGAATCTGTCCGTGGGAGGGCTCGCCCTGGGTGTCTTCTCCGGGGGCCTGGCCGCGGCGGCCAGTGGTGCCTCCACGGCGAAGGGCGCTCCGGGGTTGAACCCGAACGTGTTCGTTCACGTGGCTCCGGATGGAGCGGTCACCATCGTCTGTGCCCGCTCTGAGATGGGGCAGGGCGTGCGCAGCTCGCTGCCAGTGCTCGTCGCCGATGAGATGGGCGCGGACATGGCGCGGGTGACGGTGGCCCAAGCCGACGGTGACAAGGTCTACGGCGACCAGAACACGGACGGCTCCAGCAGCGTGCGGGGCGTGTACGACGACATCCGCCGCATGGGTGCCACCGCTCGGGTGATGCTGGTGGCTGCCGCCGCCCGCCGCTGGAAGGTGAAGCCGGAGGCGTGCGAGGCCCGCGACCACGCGGTGTTCCTCCGCGACGGCAAGCGCTCGCTGGGCTTTGGCGAACTGGTGGCCGATGCGTCGAGGCTGCCCATCCCGAAGGCGAAGGACGTCAAGCTGCGGCCGAAGAGTGAGCTGCGGATGGCGGGCCGGCCCATGCCGCTGCTGGATGGCCCGGCCTATGTGACGGGAACCGCGGTGTTCGGCGCCGACATCCGTCTGCCGGGCATGCTCATCGCGGTGGTGGCGCGCCCGCCCGTCGTGGGCGGCAAGGTCGTTCGCTTCGACGCCACGCGCGCGCTCGCGGTGCCGGGGGTGAAGAAGGTTCTCGAGCTGCCCGCGCCGAAGCCGCCCTACACGTTCCAGTTCTGGGGCGGCGTCGCGGTGCTCGCGGAGAACACCTGGGCGGCGCTGCGCGGGCGCGAGGCCCTGGACATCACCTGGGAGGACGGGCCGAACGCCTCGTATGACTCGACGACCTACCGAGAGCAGCTGACGGCATCGATTCGCGAGCCGGGGACGGTGGCGCGCAACGTCGGAGACATCGACGCGGCGCTCGCTTCGGCCGCCCGCGTCATCCAGGCCGAGTACCACGTCCCCCACCAGTCCCACGTGCCCATGGAGCCTCCCGTGGCCCTGGCGCGGGTGGAGAACGGGACGTGTGAGGTCTGGGCGCCCACGCAGCATCCGCAGGCCGCGCGCAGCGTGGCGGCGGCGACGGCGGAGCTGCCGGAGGAGAAGGTCCAGATTCACGTCACGTTCCTGGGCGGAGGTTTCGGCCGCAAGTCCAAGGCGGACTTCATCGCCGAGGTGGTGTGGCTTGCGAAGGAAGCGGGCGTTCCGGTGCGCGTGCAATGGACGCGCGAGGACGACGTCCGGCACGACTACTACCACCCCGTCAGCGCGCAGCAGCTCACCGCTGGGCTGGATGCCTCCGGCAAGATCATCGCGTGGCGGCACCGCACCGCGTTCCCGCCCATCGCGTCCACCTTCGGGCAGGCCACGCGGCCCAGCCCGTCGGACCTCCAGCAGGGCGTGCTCGACCTGGCGCTCTCCGTGCCCAACGTCCGGGCGGAGACCTGCGAGGCGCCTCCGCACGTGCGCATCGGCTGGCTCCGGTCCGTCTACAACATCTTCCACGCCTTCTCCGTGAACGCGTTCGTGGACGAACTGGCGCACCTTCGTGGCACGGACTCGCGCGACATGCTCCTGGAGGTGCTGGGGCCGCCGCGCAAGGCGTCGCTCCAGGAGCTGGGCATCACCGCGCTGCGGAACTACGGCGCGTCGGTGGAGGACCACCCCGTGGACGCGGGGCGCTTGCGCGGCGTCATCGAGCGCGTGACGGCGATGTCCGGCTGGGACGCGCGCAAGGCGAATGGCCGGGCGCTGGGGCTCGCCGCGCACCGCAGCTTCCTCAGCTACGTGGCCGTAGTGGCCTCGGTGATCAAGGACGACCAGGGACGCATCCGCGTCGACGAGGCGTGGGTGTCGGTGGATGCCGGGACGATTCTCAATCCGGAGCGCGTGCGCTCACAGATGGAGGGCTCCATCATCTTCGGCATGAACATCGCGTTGCATGGCGCCGTCACCATGAAGGGCGGCGTGCCGGAGCAGTCGAACTTCCGCGACCTCAAGCTGGTGCGCATCGGCGAGGCGCCGCGGAAGATTCATGTCGACATCGTTCCGAGTGAGCTGCCGTCCGGGGGCATTGGCGAGCCCGGCGTGCCTCCGGTGGCGCCCGCCATCATCAACGCCATCTTCGCGCTCACGGGCACGCGCATCCGTGAGCTGCCGGTGTCCCGCACGCTGGCAGTCTGAGCGTCACGTCCGGTGCCTGGGGTGTGTTTCCAGGCACCGGGACGGCGCGCCTCGGATTTCGGGCGCGGGCTGCGTCAGGCGCTCCACCGCAGGTACTCAGCACGCCCAGCGGAATGATCCACGGCAGTGCTCCCTTCCGGCTCCGACGCATCGTTCCGACCTCATTGAGAAGGCGGAGGCGCGGGGGCTTGGGCGTCTTCACTTCGGGTGCGGGTCATTCGCAGGCCACGGCGTTCCGTTGACGTCGTGTAGGGCAGGTTTTCTCGTGGGTACACCAGCCCCCTGCCATTGGAACAACAACCCGCCAATCTATTGGCAGGTGTGATGACAGGTGGGCGGAGCGCCTGTATCCAGGGGGCATGACGCAGAGCACGCCAGAAGGTGTGGACGCGCGCGGCTTCCGGGATGCCATGGCCCGGTGGGCCAGCGGCGTGGCCGTGGTGGCGATACAGGACACCGATGGACTGCGGGCGACGACGGTGAGCTCCTTCAGTTCCCTGTCGCTGGACCCGCCGCTGGTGGTGGTGGCGTTGTCGGAGGCGTCCCGCACCTTGAAGCGGGTGGAAGCCTCCGGCGTCTTCACGCTCAGCATCCTGTCCGCCGCACAACGTTCCATCTCCGTGCAGTGCGCGAAGGGTGAGTTGGATGCGCAGCTCTTCGACGCGGACGCCTTCGTGCGGGACAGCCTGGTGGGGCTGTCATGCCAGGTCCATGGCCTGCACCGTTACGGTGACCACACGCTGATTGTCGGCCGCGTCACACGTCTTCATGAGGGACGTCCGCAGGAGCCCCTTCTTTATTGGGCGCGGGGCTATCGAACCGTGACCTCTCTGCCGCCGTCTGATAGCGATGGCGGCTGACCTCTCACACCGAAAGGAAACGACCATGCCGTTCACGTTGCCTGATCTGCCTTACAAGAAGGACGCCCTCGCGCCGCACATGAGCGCGGAGACGCTCGAGTTCCACCACGACAAGCACCACGCCGCCTACGTCAACAACCTGAACAAGCTCCTGGACGGCAAGCCGGAGGCGAACAAGTCGTTGGAGGAGGTCATCCTCAACAGCGACGGTGGCGTGTTCAACAACGCCGCGCAGGTGTGGAACCACACCTTCTTCTGGCAGTGCATGAAGCCCGCTGGCGGCGGCAAGCCGACGGGTGAGCTCGCGGCGGCCATCGACCGTGACTTCGGCTCCTTCGAGAAGTTCAAGGAGGAGTTCTCCACCGCCGCGGCCACGCAGTTCGGCTCGGGCTGGGCCTGGCTGGTGCTGGAGGGCGGCAAGCTCAAGGTCACCAAGACGGGCAACGCGGACCTGCCGATGAAGCACGGCCAGAAGGCCCTGCTGACCATCGACGTGTGGGAGCACGCGTATTACATCGACTACCGGAACGCGCGTCCGAAGTTCATCGAGACGTTCCTGACGCACCTGGTGAACTGGGACTTCGTGGCCCAGAACTTCAAGGGCTAGGTCGCACCGCACGGCGTTCATCGCTGGCCTGGGCGGCCTCGGAGGTTATTCGAGGCCGCTCAACGCAATCCGCCCCTCAGCTCCCACGCGGAGCACCACCTGGGGCGGAGCGCTGGTGGCCTGAGCCGCCAACCACCGAGCCAGGGGCGCGACCACCTGTTGCTCCACGGCGCGCTTGAGAGGCCTGGCCCCATAGCGTGCGTCGAAGCCGGTGCGCGCCAGGTGCTTCACCACGTCCTCGCCGAAGGTCACCTTCACGCCCCGGCGGCTGAGCCCCTCGCGAGAGAGGGCCGCCTCCAACGTGCGCCGGGCGAGTGATTCAATGACGTCCTCCGTGAGCGCGCGGTAGGGCACCACCCGGTCCAACCGGTTCAGCAGCTCCGGCCGGAAGAAGGCCGCCGCGGCCCCCAGGTAGTGCGCCGCCCGCTCCAGGGCGCCGCGCTCCCCGAAGCCCAGCGAGCGCCCCGCGGTGTCCGCGCCCAGGTTGCTGGTGAGCAGCACCACGGTGTTGCGGAAGCTGACGGTGCGGCCGGTGGCATCCGTGAGCCGGCCTTCGCCGAGCACCTGCAACAGCAGGTCATGGACGCCCGCATCCGCTTTTTCGATTTCGTCCAGCAGCACCACGCCGAAGGGCTGCTCGCGGACGCGCCGCGCCAGGCTGCCTTGTTGGCCTCCCGCTTCTCCTACCAGCCGGGTGGCGCTGCCAGGCGCGGCGTACTCCGCCATGTCGAAGCGCGCCAGCCGGGCCACGTCGCCAAACAGGTACTCCGCCAAAGCGAGCGCCGACTCCGTCTTGCCCACGCCGGTGGGACCCAGCAGCAGGAAGGCGCCCAGCGGACGCGAGGGGTCCGCCAGGCCCGTTTTCAGCGTGACGACCAGGTTGCGCAGGAGGAGGGTGGCCTCGTCCTGGCCCACCACGCGCTCGCGGAAGCGGCGGAGCAGGGCATCCGGGTCCAACCGGATGGCGGAGTCCACCAACTCGAGCGGGTACCCAGTCCGGGTGCAGAAGGCCCGCGTCACCGAAGCGGCGTTCACTTCTCCGGCTGCGCCGGGCTCCGTGCTGGCGGCGCGCAGCAGGGACACCGCGCCTCCGGGCGAAGGGCCCGAGCCGAAGCGCTCCGTGAGTTCGCCAGCGCGGTCCAGCGCGTCGGGCGTGAAGCGCACCTTGCGAGCGCGGCCCACCCGATGCGAGGCCTGCTGAAGCGCGGTGCGTGCAGCCTGGGCCGAAAGGGGCGCCACGGCGATGTGCCGGAGCGATTGCAGGAACGCGGCGTGGGTCCGCTCCGCGCGGGCCACGTCCTCCGGTGTTGCCTCCAGGACGAGTGAGACCTCGCCACTTTCCAATGCAGGCAGCAGCTGACGCGCCACATCCAGCCCCGTGTCGCCGCTCCCCAGGGACAGCAGCTCCGACAGGCTGTCGAGGTGCAGCACGGCCCGGCGAACACGCAGGGCCTCCACCATGTGCTTCACGCGCTCCTGCCACTGCCCCAGGTAGCGCATGCCCGCCATGATGCGGCCTCCGGAGGAGCTGAAGACCTCCAACCCGTGAAGCGGCGAACCCGTGGTGGCCGCCTCCGCGCGTTGCACGAGTTCATGAACCAGGGCCGTCTTGCCCACGGATGACGGGCCCACCAGGAGCACGCTGGCTCGGGTGCGCGAGGTGACGGCCTCCGCGAGCCGGGACACCTCCAGGTCCCGTTCCCAGGCGCGTTCCAGCAAACCCGCGCGGGCTTCCTCGTTGAGACACCGGCTGGCTTCCGCGAGCCCCGGTGGTGGCGCCTGGCGCCGCTGCGGCTTCGCGGCATCGAGCGCGCGGGCACGCGGCGTGTCCCGGAAGCGGACCGGCACCGACAGCGTCTCTACCTGTTCCTCGCCCACGTAGGCCAGCGAGTGCAGCCGGTCGAGCGACGCGAGATAGAGTTCGTGGCGGACCATCTCCTCGACGAAGGGCTCCAGGTCCGCCGCATCGTGCAGCGTGCCCTTGACGTCCACGCGGGGCACCCACACGCGTAGGGACTGGCGCGCCGGTGCTCCCTTGCGTGCGGTGCGGGCCTTCACCCCGTGCGTGAGCACGGTGAGGCGCAGAGGGACGGACAGCATCTTCCCGTGTTCGAGCGCGCGCACCGTCAGCGTCGTCTTCCGCTGGCGCAAATCGCTCCAGTGGGTCTCCTCGTCCCAGAGCTCTCCTCGCTTGAGGAGCCGCCCCACCACCGCCGCGATGTCGAGCCTCGCGGCGTGCAGTGTCGGCGCGAAGGCCGCCAGGTGCGGGTGGGTGAGGACATGCGCCGCCACGCCCAGCCCGGGATAGGTGCGCACGAAGAGGTGGACATTCTTTTCCATGTCAGATGTGTCCCTGGCTGGGTTCCCGGAGCACCCTCGCGGCCCATGCGAGCGCCTCCCTGGGGCGGCGTCCGCTCGCGACGTGCGTGAGTTCGGTCGAGTCGTGGGGCCGTCCAGTCGTGACACCCTCGCGGCCACGCAGGATGACGTGGCTGGCCGCGCCCACTGACGCGGCGCCGCTCCTACGGGCATCGCGTTCGCGGACGACTGCCTCATCCCAGGCCGCCATCACGCGCGGCACGTCTTCCAGACTCCCCACGTCTTCGGACAGGTGCTCCAGGCGGACCAGGACCTGTCGCGGCCCGTCGCCATGGACGAGGTCCACCAGCGCATAGCCTCGAAGGGGCGCCAGCACCTCGCGCAGGCCGACGGCCGACATCCGCACGACGACACGCCGAAGCACCAGGTCCTCGGACCGCTCGTCTCCGGACCGGAACCACTCGGTGCGCCCGTCGGCATGGACGCCTTCCAGGTACATCGCCGACTCCCCGAGCGCGCTGGGGAGGGAGTGGGCCACGGTCCACACCGCGGAGGGCGTCGCGTCGCCGAGCCCCTCCACCAACACCGTCACGACGTCCGTCCCCCGCGCCAGATGTGTGAGTTGATGTTCGACCCATGCGGTCTCGTCGCGAAGGGCCAACACCCGGGGCTGTGCGCGGCGGAGCTGTTCTTCGTTCGAGACGTGCAGCGGGCGCTCCTCATACGTAGGGCGCTGCCGCAGGCCCAGGTGGCCCACGTGACTCGAGTGTGACGTCAGCATCTGCTTCACGGTGGACGCAGGCGACTGCGCGTCCTGGAAGTCACGCGGGACCAGCTCGTAGTCGCGGATGTCCGTGGCCTCGAGTGCCAGCCGGTGCAGTCGCTCCGCCAGTTCTCCCGCCTCGGGCACCTCTTCCGTCATCAACGCCTCCAGCCGCGAGCCGGTCTCCTCGAGCAGGCGGGACACCTCCGCCAGGCTCCATGCAGAGGCCGGCCGCTCGGGTGCCCACGCAGGCGCGTTGACCAGCACCTCCACCGACACGCGCATGTCGTTGCCGTCCCGTAGCAGCTCCACGCGCGCCAGGTCGTCCGCGCTCCGCCGCACCAGGTGGTGGGCCAGGGGCAGCGTGAGGCGCTTCTCCAATGCGCGCTTGAGGGGGCGGGCTCCGTAGCGCGGGTCGTAGGCCTCCTCCACCAGCAGGTCCAGCAGGCGCGGCTCGACCTCCACCAACACGTTGCCCTGCCGGATGCCATGGCGCGACAGCAGGGCTTCGAGCGCGAGGTCCACCACCACGCGCAGCGCGGCGGGCGTGAGCGGACGGAAGGGCACCACCCGGTCCAGCCGGTTGAAGAACTCCGGGCGGAACCAGGCACGCACGGCGGAGAGGTAGTGCGCCTCCGCGCTGTCCGCGGCACGGTGGAAGCCGGTGTGGGTGGCGGCCTCGCGCACGCCGAGGTTGCTCGTGAGCACGACGACGGACTGCCGGGCATCCACCGTGCGTCCCGCTCCGTCCGTCAGCCGTCCCTCACCAAGGAACTGGAGGAGGGCGTCGAACACGCGGGGATGGGCCTTCTCCACCTCGTCGAACAGCACCACGCAGAAGGGCTGGGTGCGCAGCGCGGTGGTCAGCTCACCGTCCGGCGCGCCGGGGCGCCCGAGCAGCCGGGTGATGCTGGAGGACGTGACGAACTCCGACATGTCGAAACGGATGATCCGCTGGTCTCCGCCGAAGAGCGTCCGCGCGAGCGCCTTCGCCGTCTCCGTCTTGCCCACGCCCGTGGGGCCCACGAAGAGGTAGGTGGCCAGGGGTTTGTCGGACGGCTGGAGCGCGGACTGCAACGTGAGGATGGCGTCCACCACGGCTTCCACGGCTTCGGGCTGGCCCGCCACCTGCCGCTGCATCTCCCACGTCAGCGCTTCGCGCTTCTTCGGCTGGGCGCTGCCCAGGATGAAGTCCGGGAGGCCCGTCTGCTCCCGCATCGCGTCGATGACGTCCCCCGACGAAAAGCGCCGGGTGCCCGAGGTGCTGACGCCCTGTCGGGCCATGACCCGGCGAAGCAGGCGGACGGCCTTGCCCGGGAACGCCTCGTGCGACACGAAGCGCTCCTGCAAGGTGAGCAGGGTCTCCAGCGCCAACGGCGAGAGCCGGACCGCGCTGCCCGTGCCTTCCGCCTCCAGTTCACGCACGGTGCCGAGGAGCGCGGGCAGCGTGGCACGCGCATCCAGCGCGGGGACGTGGATGACCCGGAAGAGCGAGGCGAGGGTGGGGGCTTCTTCCCGCACGCGTTCGAAGCGCTCGGGCGTGGACTCGGCGAGCACGGTGAGCTCGCCCCGGGCCATGTGGGGCTCCAGGAACTGCGCGACGTTGGTGCGCTCATTGCGCGTGCGGCCCGCGTAGACGAGCGAGGCCAGGTCGTCCACGTAGAGCAGGTCGCCGACCTCCATCAGCTCCTTCACCACGCCCCGCGCGCGGGCCTCCCACTGGCCCACGTACATCATCCCGGCGATGAACTGGTTGCCGTCCACGCGCCACACGTCGCGACGCACGCCTGCGGCGTCCTGCCGGGCGGTGAGCCGGCTCACCGCTTCATGAATCAGGGCCGTCTTGCCCGCGCCGGGTGGACCCACCAGCACCAGCGCGGAGCCTTCGCGGCCTTCGAGCGCCTCCACGAGCTCGCGAACCAGCGCCTCCCGGCCAAAGCAACGCTCCAGCGTGCCGTCTCGGGCTCCGTGGCTCAGGTTGCGCGCCACGGCCCGGAGCTCCACCAACGTGAGGCGCCGCCGGTTGCGGCGTTGCTCCCGCTGCTCCGGCGTTTCGGGCGCGGTGTCTTCCTTCTCCGGGTTCTTCGTCCGGCGGCGGCGCGCGGGCTGGGCCGGTCGCGGCGGCGTGCGCGGGAGGACGGAGGGGGCATAGGCATCCACCTCCAGGAGCTCCAGTTGCTCCCGGCCCTGGGCCCAGTGCGTGTCCAGGGAGTCCAGGTTGTGTTCCAGACACCACGCCAACAGCCGTCGCGCGAGCGCCTGGGGCAGGTCCGCGGGCTGGTTCAGCGCGAAGCGCGCGGCGGGGAGCCGGGTGGGGGTGACGACCCAGAAGGTGTCACGAGGCCACTTCTCCAGCAGCACGGACATGGTGCCCTGGAGGACGACGCGCCGGTTCTTCTCCCGGTCCCTTCCTTCCGCATCGACGGCGACGTGCTTGAGGGCGAAGTGGGGTGGAAGTTGGTACTGCGCCACCTGGGAGGGCGACTCGCGCTCGAAGCGCTCCATGACGGCGAGCGCGAGTTCGTCTCGCAGCATGGAGAGGCTGGGCCCTACTTTGTGCAGCGCCGGGAAGAAGGCGGGCACCCAGGCCTCGACGAGCCGGCCGCTGAGCGGGGCCACCACGAAGGGAAGCTTCAGGTCCATGTCGTCAGTCCTCGTCCCGGCTGTTGAAGACGCGCCACTGCATCCAGGGCTCCAGCAGGGGCTCCAGGTCAGGCCCCTCCAGACCAAAGCGCTGCTGCACCCCGGTGCGAAGGTCCGTCAGCGTCCCCTGGCCGGAAACGCTGCCCGACAGGCGCACCTGACGGATCTCGTTTTTCGGCAACTGCTTCTGCAACGCCTCCCGGGAGGAGAGGTCGAACAGCGAGAGGGGCCGCGGCTCGAAGTACGCATGCACCATCGAAATCTGACTGCCTTCGATGAAGCGATGCAGGCCGTGCTCGCCAGCGAGCAGCAGGGCGTGTGGGCCGCCCTTGACCTGAATCGCATAGGCGACCGGCTGCACGACGAGCTTGTCGAAGGTCTCATCGTCGGCCCACCGCCATTGCGGCGGCGGAGGGGTGCGATGGGCCTTCTCGCCGGACTTGCGCTCGGGAACGGCGAGCAGGCCTCGCCGCTTCTCCATGGACGCCTTCTGGGCCCACCCCTCATAGGCCGCGGCGAGCATGCGGGCCTGCCTCCACGCGCCGCGACCTGGCACCAGGTAGAGGGTCGCGCCATGTGACGGGGGAAAGAGGGAGGAGTAGATGCGTTGCCGGATGCGGGCGAAGGCCGACTTCACCTGGCTCACCTCGCGGCTCAGGGACTCCACCTGCTCCACGGTCCTGGACAGGTGGGCCTCGAAGAGCAGGTCCTCGATGGCCTCCGCCTGCTGGGCGCACTCTCGAAGCGACTGTTCCAGCGCTCGCGCCTCCGACGACTTGCGCGAGTTTTCTTCAGCCAGCGCCCGCTCCTCCCAGTACGCGGTGTGCCGGGAGACCTTGTCGAAGACGGCCAGGACGCGGCGCAGGGAGTGCATCGGCGCGCAGCGGCTCCAACGCTGGACCTCCGCGCGCACGGTGGCTGCGTCCTCGAGGATCCGCTCGATGGCCTCCCGGCCCCCGCTCTCGGCGGCGCCGCCCAGGGACTCGGCGCGCAGCTCGAGTCCCGTGGTTCCCGCATCCACCGTGAGGCTCGCCGGCCCGATGCGGGGATGCGCCGCGAGCCAGTCCGCCACGGGGACCACCAGCTCGCGCTCCAGCGCGCGCTTCAAGGGGCGGGCGCCATACCGCGCGTCGAAGCCTCGCAGGGCCAGCCAGTCCTGGGCGGCGGGGGTGACTTCCAGCAGGGCATCGTGGAGCGAGAGGCCTGGACGGCGGCCCACGGCTTCGAGTTCACGGACCACCAGCCGGCGCAGCAGCGGGGCGGACAGCGGCGAGAAGACGACCACGTCGTCCATGCGGTTGAACATCTCCGGCCGGAAGAAGCGCTGCACCTCGGAGAGGTAGTGCGCGCGCAGGGAGGCCATGTCCGGGGCACCGCCCGACGCATCGAAGCCCACGCGAGCGCGCAGGGTGTCCGCGCCCAGGTTGCTGGTGAGGATGATGAGGGCGTTGCGGAAGTCCGTGAAGCGCCCGGAGGCATCGGTGAGGCGGCCTTCGCCCAAGACGCCTAGCAGCGCATCGTGAACGGCGGGGTGGGCCTTCTCCACCTCGTCCAGCAGCACCACGCAGAAGGGCTGCCGGCGCACCGCCGACGTGAGGTAGCCCGGCGTCTCCCCGTCTCCCATCAACCGCAGCAGGGCGTCCGGACCGGCGTACTCACCCATGTCCAGGCGGACCATGCGCTCCTTCGCACCGAAGAGCAGCTCCGCCAGCGCCTTGGACAGCTCCGTCTTGCCCACGCCGGTGGGGCCCACGAAGAGCAGCACTCCCAGCGGGCGCCGCACGTCCGACATGCCGGCCTTGAGGACGGAGACCACCGAGGCCGCGCGCTCCACGGCGGCGTCCTGCCCCATCACCCGCGAGGCCAGGAAGTCGCGCACGTGTGCGGACGCCAGCGGCTGGTCGTCCCGGAGCAGGTGCTCGGGGATGCCGGACTCCGAGGCGAACTGGCGGATGGCCTCCAGCCGGGTGACGGAGGTGCGCGAGGCTTGGGCACACGACGCCAGCAGTCGGCGCACGAAGGCCACGGTGTTGCCCACCTGAGCGCCGTAGGGCAGGAAGCGGCGGCACAGGAAGCGCGCCTCGTCGAGCGCGTCGGGCTGGACCTGCATCGCGGCGGCCAAGGCGTCGTCCTCCGCCACCTTGGCGACGATGCGGCCGAGCGCGTCGGACGTGGGCTCCGCGACGCGCACCACCGAGAAGAGCCGGGCGAAGCTGGCGTTGCGCTGCTCCACCTGGGCCCAGGTCTCCTCCGTGGCCTCGGCCACGACGGCCACGTCACGCGCCGCGAGGAGCGGGAGCAGCAACTGGGCCACGTTCTGGTCACTGTGGGCGCTCTTGCCCGCGTCGAGGAGCTCCACGGCATGGCCCAGGGACAGCAGGGCCCGGGCCTCGGTGGCCTCACGGAAGGCGCGCAGCACCTGCTGCTGCCAGTCTCCGAAGAAGCCCTCGCCCGCGATGAGCCGGCTTCCGTCGAGGAAGTAGAACGGGCGGGCGCGCTCGGCCTCGGTGGCGGAGGGGGCGCGCAGCGACTGGGCGAGCGCGTGGAGCACCGACGTCTTGCCCACACCCGAAGGCCCCACCAGGACCACCGGTTCGGCGTCCTTGGCCGCGAGCCGGGTCCGGAGCAGGGCGACCAGCGCATCCTGCTCGTAGGCCGCGTCGAGCTGCCCTTCTTGCGCGAGCCGGTGCCAGGCCACGCCGACGCTGTCCAGGGTGGGCGTAGGTGGCGGCTTCGCGGGCGGCTCACCCGGGCCCCGATGCGCGGTGCGGCGGCGTGGCTCCCAGCTGTCCAGGTCCAGCGCCTCCGTGTCTTCGTCCTCGTCGTCCTCGCGCGTGTCGTCAACCAGGTCGGCGGGTGCGTCTGGAGGGCGCGGCGGTGGACGAATGTCCCGGTGCAGCTCGCGAGGCGTGAGGTCCGACAGGGCCACGGGGGTGGCCCGCACTTCGATTTCCAGCAGGGACTCAGGGCCATCCGGACGCAGGGCAAGGCGCTCCGCGTCGGACATTCCCTCCAGGCGATCTCCCAACAGCTCCGAGGCCTCGGCGGGGAGTGTCTTGCTCTGGAACCAGTGGTGGCTGTTGAGGCGTGGCGCGTGGAGGCCCAGGAAGGCATTGAGCGTGGGGGCCACCACGGCGGACAACGTCAGCGGCGCGAAGTGATTCTCCTCGGCGCCCCAGACGGGAATCGCGGGCAGCTCCACCGTTTCGAGCGCCCCTCCGGTGGGGGCGATGAACTCCGGCACGCGCCGCGGGTGGACGCGGGAGAGTTGGTCGTCCAGCGCGAGCGTCAGCTCCTCGGTGGCGGCCTCCAGCGAGTCCGCGTGCACCGCGAGACGGCGCAGCGCCAGCGGCGTGAGCGTCACCCGGCCGCTGACGTGCCGCTGCAACCAGCATTGAAAACGGAAGTTCATGGGTGAGGGCTCGGGTGAAAACGGTGCCGTGCGTGACGGCATGAGCTCTCGGGAGCTGACCGGACCCGCTCACGACGCGGGTCCGGCCTGACAGTCCGTCGGATTTGTCAGGGGGCGAAGCGCCAGGGCACCGTCGCGGCGGGGTGGAAAGGGAGCGGGGCGCTCCAGGAGGGCTCGGGCGGTCGCGTTGACAGCGCCGCGGGTGCCGGGGCATCGTGTGGGGACTGATGACGCGCTCGACCCACCAGACGTGTTGCTGCTGTCCGGCATCCGCGGTGGGCGTCCGTCCGCCAGTGGCCTGAGTGCCCTGGCTGAGCTGTTTCCGGAAAGCCCACTGCCCGCGAGGGAGTGGGCTTTTGACTTTCTCGCGTGGCCCCCTGTTTCACCTCGAGGTCCCGCATGGAACGTCTCGCGCTGTTGCGCGCCAGGAACTGGATGCCGTTGGCCCTGCTGCTGTCCGTGGCGGGCTGTTCGCGCGCGTCCAGTGATGCGTCACCCGACGGGGCGGTGACGTTGCTCAACGTCTCCTATGACCCCACGCGGGAGCTCTACGAGGACTTCAACGCGGCCTTCGCGAAGCACTGGGCGGCCACGCGTGGCCAGCAGGTGTCCATCCAGCAGTCCCACGGGGGCTCCGGCAAGCAGGCCCGGTCCGTCATCGAAGGATTGCGGGCGGACGTGGTGACGCTGGCGCTCGCGTACGACGTGGACATGCTGCACGAGAAGGCGCAGCTCCTTCCGGCGGACTGGCAGGCACGGCTGCCCCACAACAGCGCGCCGTATACGTCCACCATCGTCTTCGTGGTGCGCCAGGGCAATCCCAAGGCCATTCGTGACTGGGACGACCTGGTGCGCGAGGACGTCACCGTCATCACCCCGAACCCGAAGACGTCGGGCGGCGCGCGGTGGAACTACCTGGCCGCGTGGGGACAGGCGCTGAGAGGTGAGGGCGGTAGCGAGGCCCGGGCCCAGGCATACGTGGAGAAGCTGTTCCGCAACGTGCCGGTGCTCGACTCGGGCGCGAGGGGCGCCACCACCACCTTCGCCGAGCGGGGCCTGGGGGACGTGCTCCTCGCATGGGAGAACGAGGCCTTCCTCCTCATCCGTGAGGTGGGGCAGGCGCGCTTCGAGGTCGTCATTCCCCCGGTGAGCATCCTCGCTGAGCCACCCGTCGCCGTGGTGGACTCCAACGTGGACCGCAAGGGCACCCGGGCCGTGGCAGAGGCGTACCTGGCGTACCTCTATTCGGACGAGGGCCAGGAGATCGCGGCGCGGCACCACTTTCGGCCGCGCTCGGAGGTCGTGGCCGCGAGGCATGCGTCCGACTTCCCCAGTCTGAAGCGCCTCACGCTGGCGGAAGTCGCGGGCGATTGGCGGCGGGCGCAGGCCATGCACTTCGCCGACGGCGGCCTCTTCGACCGCATCTACGCTCCCCGCGCGGACTGAGGACACCCCGCCATGTCTCGCCCTACTCGCCACCGGGTGCTCCCGGGGTTCCGTCTGTCGCTGGGCTTCAGCTGGTTCTACCTGGGCCTCATCGTCCTCATTCCGCTCTCCAGCCTCTTCCTGCGGACCTTCTCCCTGAGCTGGGAGGAGTTCTGGGGCACCGTGACGACGCCGCGCGCGCTCGCCGCGTACCGGCTCAGCTTCGGGGCCTCGCTGGCCGCCGCGCTCGCCAACGTCGTCTTCGGCCTGTTGGTGGCTTGGGTGCTGGTGCGCTACCGCTTCCCCGGCCGCGACGTGCTGGAGTCCCTGGTGGACCTGCCCTTCGCGCTGCCCACCGCCGTGGCCGGGCTCACGCTCACGACGCTGTTCTCCGCGAAGGGGTGGTACGGCCAGTACCTCGAAGCGCTGGGGCTCAAGGTGGCCTACACGTCCGTGGGCGTGGCCATCGCGCTGACGTTCATCGGGTTGCCCTTCGTGGTGCGCACCGTGCAACCCGTGCTGGAGGACATCGACGTGGACGTGGAGGAGGTCGCGGCCACGCTGGGCGCCTCTCCGTGGCAGACCTTCCGACGCGTCCTCTTTCCCGCGCTCTTCCCCGCGCTGCTCAGCGGCTTCACGCTGGCCTTCGCCCGCGCGCTGGGTGAGTACGGCTCTGTCGTCTTCATCTCCGGCAACATGCCGCTGCGCACGGAGATTGTCCCGCTGCTCATCATCACCCGGCTGGAGCAGTTCGACTATGCGGGGGCGACGGCCATCGCCATCGTCATGCTGGGGGCGTCGTTCTCACTGCTGCTGGCCGTCAACCTGCTCCATCGCTGGAGCCAGCGCCGGCTGGAAGCCCGGCCGGGAGCGTGAGCGCCATGCATCCATCCACCCTTGTCTTGCGCCGAAGCGCGCGCAGTCTGAGCGGCCCGGCGTTCGTCCGTTGGGGGCTCATCGGCGCGGCGGTGCTGCTGCTGGGTGTCTTCCTCATCGTCCCGCTGGTGGCCGTCTTCACCTTCGCCTTCCAGAAGGGCTGGGAGGCCTACGTCGCCGCCCTGACGCACCCGACGGCGCTGGCGGCCATGCGGCTGACGCTGCTGGCCGCGGCCATCGCCGTGCCCTTCAACCTCGTCTTCGGCCTGGCCGCGTCGTGGCTCATCGCGCGGTTCCAATTCCGGGGACGCTCGTTGTTGATGACGCTCATCGACCTGCCCTTCAGCGTGTCACCCGTCATCGCGGGGCTCATCTTCGTGCTGCTCTTCGGCCGGCAGGGCTGGCTGGGGCCGTGGCTCCTGGACCACGACGTCCGCGTCATCTTCGCCGTGCCCGGCATCGTCCTGGCCACGGTATTCATCACCTTCCCCTTCGTCGCGCGCGAGGTGCTGCCCGTGATGGAGGCCCAGGGCAGCGACGAAGAAGAGGCGGCGCTGACGCTGGGCGCGAGCGGCTGGCGCACCTTCCTGACCGTCACGCTGCCGAAGGTGAAGTGGGGCGTGCTGTACGGCGTCATCCTCTGCAACGCGCGAGCAATGGGTGAGTTCGGCGCCGTGTCCGTGGTGTCCGGCCACGTGCGCGGAGTGACGACGACGCTGCCGCTGCACGCGGAGATTCTCTACAACGAGTACGACCTGGCCGGCGCGTTCGCCGTGGCGTCGCTGCTGACGCTGCTCGCGCTCGTGACGTTGGTGGTGAAGAAGTTCGTGGAGTGGAGGAGTCAGCCGTCATGAGCATCGTCGTCGAACAGCTCGCCCGCCGGTTCAATCGGGGTGGCAGTCCCGCCGTGTCCAAGGTGTCCTTCCAGGCCCCCGAGGGTGCCATCACCTCGCTGCTGGGACCGTCCGGCGCGGGCAAGTCCACGCTGCTGCGGCTCATCGCCGGGCTGGAGATTCCCGACGAGGGCCGTGTCCTCATCGACGGCGTGGACAGCACGCAGATGCCCGTGCAGCAGCGTGGCGTGGGGGTGGTCTTCCAGAGCTACGCGCTCTTCAAGCACCTCACGGTCCGGCAGAACGTGGCCTTTGGCCTGGAGGTCCGGCGCGTTCCCAAGGCGGATCGCGAAGCCCGTGTGGAGGAGATGCTCCGCATGGTGCAACTGGAGCACCTGGGCGGCCGCTATCCCGGCCAGCTCTCTGGCGGGCAGCGACAGCGCGTGGCCTTCGCGCGTGCCCTGGCCATCCGCCCCCGCGTGCTGCTGCTGGACGAGCCCTTCGGCGCGCTGGACACGCGGGTGCGGGAGGAGCTTCGGGAATGGCTCCATGCCCTGCACGAGCGCACGCGGCTGACGACGCTGCTGGTGACGCACGATCAGCAGGAGGCCTTGGAGATTTCCCAGCACGTGGTGGTGCTGAGCGAGGGCCGCGTGGCTCAGGCGGGCTCTCCCGCGGACATCTACGACCGGCCCGCGTCCCCCTTTGTCGCCTCATTCATTGGAGGCGCCAGCGTGCTGCGTGGCCACGTCCAGGCGGGCAGGGCGGCCATGGGGGCCTTGTCCGTGACGGCTCCCGCCGCCGCTCGTGAGGGCGAACCGGTGCATGCCTTTGTCCGTCCGCATGACATCAAGCTGGCGAAGGCCGTCGCGGGCGCGGCGAGCGCTTCCACTGCCACCGGCCGCGTCGAGCGGCTCAAACCGGTGGGAGGCTACGTGAAGGTGTTCCTCCGCCTGCCGAGCGGGGACGAAGTCACGGTGGAGGTACCGCGCTCGGAGTTCGACGCGCTGGGCGTGGCGGAGGGGGACTCCGTGCGCGCCGATGTCCGGTCCGCCACCGTCTTCGTGGGGGACTACTCCATCTAGGTAGGAGGTCTTGAAAATCCAATATTTCAGCTAAAGCAACTTGTGTGATGGGTGAGGGCGGCTATGTCCCAGGGGAACCCCTGGAGCGAGACATGCACAAACGACACGCATTGCGTTCGATGTTGTGGGCCGCGAGCAGTCTGGCGTTGGTTGGCGGCTGTTCCCCGGAGCTGGAGCTGTCCGACGCGGAAGCCCTTCCCCTTGTGACGCAGGAGCAGGGCGAGCGGGCCTATGACCCAGGGCCGGGCTGGAACCTGGCGTGGCAGGACGACTTCACGGGCAACAGCCTCAACTCCGCCAACTGGACGGTGCTGACGAGCAACTTCGACCCTGTCACCAACAACTGCAACTTCGGTACGGGGGAGCTGGAGTACCCCCGCGCGCAGAACGTCACCGTCGCTGGCGGCAAGCTCATCCTCACCGCGCAGCGGACGGCGGACGCGCCGTTTGACTCACGCTGCGCGGGTTACGGGCCACGTTCGTACTACTCGGGCCGCATCCACTCGAAGGGCAAGGTGGAGCGCCGGTACGGCAAGCTGGTGGCGAGCATCAAGGTGCCGTCCGGCTATGGCATGTGGCCCGCGTTCTGGACGTTGGGCGCGAACATCTCCAACGTCGGGTGGCCCCGGAGCGGCGAAATCGACATCCTCGAGTGGCACTCCAACGACGCGTCGTGGATGAAGTCCGCCGCGCACTGGTTCGCCAATGGCGCGCAGCAGAGCTGGGGCACGGGCGCGAACCGCGGGTACAGCATCGCGGACGGCTTCCACACGTACGAGGTGGAGTGGACGGCCAACCGGATGCTCTTCCGCCTGGACGGTGAGATTCGTGGCAGCGAGTTCGCCCACAACGAGGCGGCCTTCCAGCAGAACCACTACATCCTCCTGAACCTCGCCCTGGGCGGGAACTGGTACGGCCACCCGCACCCGGACGCCATCGCGCTGCCCTGGGGCCAGACGAAGACGATGGAGGTGGAGTGGGTGCGCTGGTACCAGCCGGGGAGCACGCCGCCGCCCGCGTCACTCACCAACGCCAGCTTCGAGAATGGCATGACGGGCTGGGCCACCTGGAGCCCCAACGGCACCGAGGCCGCGGACTTCAGCGAGACGTACAACGGGGGCCGCACCGGCGCCTATCACCTGACGCACTGGACGAACGGCACGCCCTTCGAGGTCTGGACGTACCAGCCGGTGTCGGGCCTCGCGTCGGGCACGTACAAGGTCCGCGCGTGGGTGCGAAAGAACGGCGGGTTCGACCTGTCGCGCCTCCAGGCCAAGACGTGTGGCGAGTGCGCGCCCGTGTTCACCGACCTGGGGAACCATGGCGACTGGGCGATGGTGGAGACGCCGCCCATCTCCGTGACGGGAGGCTACCTGGAGCTGGGCTTCCACACCCGCGCCACGTCGGGCAACTCCGCCAACTTCATCCACATGGATGACGTGGAGCTCATCCGCCTCTAGTCGCGGCGTGAGCCAGGGCTACAGCACCATTCGCCAGAACAGTCCGGCCAGGGTGGTGTAGCCCACCGCCGCGCGTTCCACGCGCCCCTCCGAGGAGATGAAGAACACGGTGGGGAAGCTGTTCACACGAAAGGCGGATTGAATGGCGTCGTCCCCGAGGAGCACCGGGTAGTCCACCTCGTGCTCCCGGGCGAAGCGCCGCACGGCCTCCTCGTCTTCGTAGGCTACGGCGACGGACACGACATGCGCGGAGTCCCCCGCGAGCTTGCGCAGCTGCGAGAGGTTGGAGGACTCCATTCCGCAGACGCCGCACCAGGGGGCCCAGAAGGCCAGCACCACCGGCTTGCCGCGGAGCGCGTCCAGCCGCACGGTGTCACCTGTCAGCGTCTGGAGGGTGAAGGCGGGCGCGGGTGTCCCCGCTCCGGGAAGGTTCCGGGCCTGCCACGCGGCCACCGCCGAGAAGAGGAGGGCGAACACGGCCAGGTCCACGCCCCATCGCACCCATCGCCGCTCCCGGGCACGGGCCCAGGTGGACTTCAGCCTCGCCAACATCCCCGCGCCGCCCTGCATGTGCATCCTTTCGATTCGGGACAGGCCACGGCCGCCCGGAAAGGGGCGGCCGTGCCTGCATCACATCATGTCAGCGCGGCGGCCTCGTCGGGTTGCCAGGCTGCGTCACGCAGCCGGGTGCCGTCCTGGCGCTGCGCGCGGCCCACCGCCCGCGTGACGGCGTTGCTGGCGCGCTCCAGCGTCCGGTCGATGGCCGCCAGCAGGTGGGTGTCCGAGGATTCGATGGCCAGCTCCCGCCCGTGTTCCAGGCGGAGTGCCACGCGGCACACCTGGTCCACGCCGCCCTTGGGGCCGTTGGCATCCTCCAGCCGCACGACGACTTCCTTCACCCTGTCGGACAGTCGGTCCAGGGCGAAGCGCACGCGACGCTCGGTGTAGGTTCGAAGGGTCTCTGTGAGGGGGATGTTCCGGGCTCGGATTTCGACTCGCATCCAGGACGCTCCTTCCGGGGCCCACCATGGGCCCACGCCTCTATCTCTGTCGTCGTGACGCTTTTGCCGCAAATAGGAAAAGCCCCCGTGAGCGCTTCGGAAAACCGAAGGTTCACGGGGGCCGGTGGCAGGGCCATGAGGCCCTGGAATCACGGGCCGCTGGACGTCGCGGCGCTGCCCGCGGGCTTCTTGGCAGCCGCCTTGGCGGGTGGGCTGGCCGCCTCCGGGGCCGCGGCGTCCGTGGGGGCCTTCTTCGCGGGCATGGCCCAGATGGGGGCCTCCGGCACCGCGCGGGCACCAATGCGCACTTGCTGCTCCACCATGCGCGACCACAGTGACGCCTTGTTGCCTACCAACGCATTGTTCGCCAGCTCCAGGGTCCGTGTGTCCTGTGCGCGACGGTAGAGGCGTGGGGCCACGTCCGGCTGGGCCGGGTCGGAGTCGCTCACCTGCACCTGCTCCTGCACGCTGATGCCCTCCTCCGCGAAGGTGAGGGTGGACGTCAGCTCGAACTTGCGGCGAAGCCCGTTGGGCAGCTCGAAGGTCATCTCCCGGGACAGGGGGAACCACGCGGCGCCCAGGCAGGCGCGGTTCGCGTTGGAGACGGACTCGCTGAAGAAGCGGTTGGTGCGCAGTGGCATGATGCGCGCGTGCCGGCGGCAGACCTCCTCGTCGCCGGAGGTGCACGCGTCACCTTCCGCGACGAGGATTTGCGTGCCCTTCACCTTCTCCAGGCGCAGCTTGGTGTGCTTCGCCATGGCGCGCAGCGAGCCCAGGGCCTCCACGCGGAAGCCCTGCTCGGTGCTCTCCACCAAGGCCACCGGGCCCAGGGCCTCGCCGTTGGTGAAGCGCCGCGTCTGCACCCAGACCAGCCGCTGGCCCGCCTGGAGCGTCTCCAGGACGAGGTCCTCCTCGGAGAGCTTCTCCGCGGGAGGCAGGGCCTGCGAGTCCGGACCGGCCTCCACGCACTCGTCCGCGGCCGGGTCCTGCCACCACACTGGGGCACCGGCGCAGTCCACGCTGGGGCGCGGGTTGGCGCCCGTGTCCTTGTCGTAGCCGTGGAGCAGCAGCGCGAACCAGGTGTCCGGCGTGGGGAACGAGCGCGCGTTGGGGCCCGCCTCGGCGAAGCACATCGACGGCTTGGGGACGGTGGCGCAGCCGGCCAGCAGCGACAGCGCGACGGCGGAGGCCTGAAGCGTTCGTTTCATGGATTCTCTCAGGCCTCGGCGAACCGGAGGTCCCAGTCGCCTCCCTCGGTCAGGGCCACATGCAGCTTCGGGGGCACCGCGCCGCTCACCAGGTGCTGCAGCAGCTCGCGGGACAGCGCCGGCATCAGCGAGCCCTGGAGAATCTGCTCCATGTTGCGCGCCCCCATCTCCGACTCTGTGCAGCGGCGCGCAAGCTCGTCCAGCAGCTCTGGCGCCAGCGTCGTCTCCACGTTGTGGGCCGTGCGCAGCCGGCTCACCAGCTTGGCCAGCTTCATCTCGGCAATCTGGCGCATCACGTCGCGCTGCACCGGGCCGAAGGGGACGACCGTCATTCGAGCCAGCAGCGCCGGCTTGAAGTGCTGGCTGAGCGCGGGGCGAATCACCGACAGCACCTCATCGGAGGTGGGCTGCGCGCCATCCTCGAACATCCGCATCACCAGGTCCGAGGCCAGGTTGCTGGTGAGGATGAGCACGGTGTTCTTGAAGTCCACCGCGCGGCCCTCGCCATCCGTCAGCGAGCCCTTGTCGAACACCTGGTAGAAGAGGTTCATCACCTCCAGGTCGGCCTTCTCGCACTCGTCCAGCAGCACGACGGAGTAGGGCCGCTGACGCACGGCTTCCGTCAGCAGGCCGCCCTCGCCGTAGCCCACGTAGCCCGGCGGCGAGCCGATGAGCCGGCTCACCGTGTGCTTCTCCTGGAACTCGCTCATGTTGAGCGTCGTCATGAAGCGCTCGCCGCCATAGAGCGCGTCCGCCAGCGCCAGCGCCGTCTCCGTCTTGCCCACGCCGCTGGGGCCCACGAAGAGCATCACGCCAATGGGGGTGTCCGGGTTGCGGATGCCGGCCTGGGAGATGCGGATGATTTCCGCCACCTTCTTCAGCGCGGCCTCCTGGCCTCGCACCCGGCCCCGGAGCTTGTCCTCCAGGTTGAGCACCGACTCCAGCAGGTCGCTGCGCATCTTCCCCACGGGCACGCCCGTCCAGCCCGCCACCACCCGCGCGACGATGTCCGCGTCCACGTCCGCGTGTACCAGCGGCACCTCGCCGCGCGTGGCCGCCAGCTTCGCCGCCGCTTCGTCCACGGCCGCCTTCAGTGGCGCGGAGTCCGTGTCCGGAGCGGCCTCGCGCAGGGCCTTGCGGGCCTCCATCAGCGCCGCGACGGCCGTGCGCTCCGTCTCCCAGCGCGCATGCAGCGTGGCGCGTGCATCCACCGTGGCGCTCAGCTTCGCCTCGGCGGCCTCCAGGGACGTCTGTTCGTCCGGGCCGCCTGTGCCCTCGGCGAGGTCGCGCTTGCGCGTGTCGCGCTCGCGCTCCAGCGCCGAAATCTCCTGGTCCAGTTGCACCAGCTCCTCGGGCCGGGTGGACAGCTCAATCTTCACGCGGGCCGCGGACGTGTCGAGCAAGTCCACCGCCTTGTCCGGGAGCTGCCGGCCGGAGATGTACCGGCTGGACAGTCGCACCGCGGCGGTGACGGCTTCGTCGCGGATGATGACGCCGTGGGCCGCTTCGTACGTGGGGCGTAGGCCGCGCAGCATCAGCTCCGCGTCCTCCTCGCTGGGCTCCTCCACCTTGACCGGCTGGAAGCGCCGCTCCAGCGCGGCGTCCTTCTCGAAGTACTTCTTGTACTCGGCCCAGGTGGTGGCCGCGAGCGTGCGCAGCTCACCGCGTGCCAGCGCCGGCTTGAGCAGGTTGGACGCGTCCGTGCCGCCCTGCGAGCCGCCCGCGCCGATGATGGTGTGCGCCTCGTCGATGAACAGGATGATGGGGGTGGGGGAGGCCTTCACCTCGGAGATGACGGCCTTGAGGCGGTTCTCGAACTCGCCGCGCACGCCCGCGCCCGCCTGGAGCAGGCCCAGGTCCAGCCCCAGCAGCTCCACGTTCTTCAACGCGTCGGGCACCTCGCCCCGGACGATGGCCCAGGCCAGGCCCTCCACCAGCGCCGTCTTGCCCACGCCGGGCTCGCCCACCAGGATGGGGTTGTTCTTCCGGCGGCGGGAGAGGATGTCCACCATCTGCCGGATTTCGCGGTGCCGGCCGAAGATGGGGTCGATCTTCCCCTCGCGCACCCGACCGGTGAAGGACGTGGCGAAGCGCTTGAGCGCTTCATCCCCACGGCCGCCCGCGCCACCACCGGCCGCGCCTCCCGCGGCGCCACTGGCGGCGGCATCCGCGGAGGCGACCTCGACATTCTCGGGCGAGGGCCGCAGCACCACGTCCAGCGAACTCATCAGCTCGTCGCGGCTGATGGCGTCCAGTTCGGGGAACAGCTCCGCGGTGTAGCGCGCGCGCCGGCTGACGAACTGGGCGAACAGCAGGCCCGAGCGCAGCCGCGTGGCGCCCTGCTCCACGGAAGCCAGGAGCCACGCTTCCTCGAACCACTGGAACAGCGTCTCGGAGAAGACGGGCCGGCCGGAGCTGCCCGCGCGCAGGCCCTGGAGGGCGCGCTCCATGCTGGCTAGCAGGTGGCGGCGGTCCACGCCGAACTGCTGGAGGATGCGCGCGACGTCCGAGTCCTCCGGCTCCAGCATCTGCACCAGCATGTGCTCCGGGACGATTTCGTAGAATCGTCCCGCGCTGGCCCGGGCCACGGCGGCCTCGAGCAGACGGGTAGAGGTGGGCGTCAGGCGACGGACGAGCGCTTTCGGATCGACGCGAATGGGAGCCCCCAAAAAGGAAAGCGGTGATGGACGGTATATCGGGCGCGCCCTGGCGGCGTAAATCCCCGCGCGCCGCGCCCGCCTGCTCTAACAACTCATTTCACCACGGGGACACTCATCTGCGTCTGCTGACTCAGGCCCAGCCACGTGTCCCGCCCGAGCTGACTCGGCTCCCGGCTGGAGAGCCGGAACTGGTGCTGCACGCCTTCGGTGAGCCCCAGCTCCAAATCGTACTCCAGGGGGTCCCTGACGAAGAGGGCCACCACCTCTCTCACCAGTGGCAGCAAGTCCCCTTCCTGCATCAGCCGCTTGTAGGCGCGCGGCGGCAGCGGCCGGATGTGGATTTGAATCTTCCCCGTCCGGTCGAAGGCCTTGCCGCCCAACAGCATGTTGCGCCCCAACTGGTGGTTGGAGTGGCCCAGCCGTGCCCGGGCGTCGATGTCCACCCAGCGGCCCACGAACTGGCGCACCGACACGCGCGCGCCCTCCAGGTCGTCGCCCAGCACGTCCTCGAGCGCGACCTCCAACTGCTCGGACGTCCTCGCCCGGCTGGCCAGCAGCGGGGCGATCCGCAGCAGACGCCAGGTCGGCAGCGTGCCCTCCAGGGCCTTCTCGTAGGTGTCGAACCCGCCCAGCGCCAGCAGGCGCCGGGACCACTGGTCCGAGAAGGACGTGTCCGTCTCACTCGTGACGCGGTACTTCGACTCGATGCGGTACAGCAGCGACAGCAGCCGGTGGTGGAACAGGTCCAGGAACTCGCGCCGCACCGGGTGGTCCGGGTCCTCTTGCGCGACCTCCTCGGCCAGGTAATGGGGCAGGGGACTCACCGCGCCCGTCAGGCCCAGGAAGCGTGTCACCACCTCGAAGAGCGGCCGCTTCGAATACGGGTCCTCCGCCCGCACCGGCACCTGGTGGAGCGTCACGGACGACACGTCGCCCGAGGGGAACCCCAGGGACGGGTCGTGCCGGAAGCGAATCATCTCCTCGTTGACGGGCCCCGCGCCGCCCACACGCGTGGCCTGCGACGTCAGCCGCTCCAGGAACGCCACCAGGGGAAAGAAGCCCACCCGGGGCGCCAGCTCGGCCAGCTTCTGGGCCGTCTCTACAAAAGCGTCTGGGAGCCGTTCCTCGGAAGCCACGCGAACTCCGTCTGCGAGGGGTGAAGCCGGATGCTCAGCTCGTTGAAGGAGTTGATGGTGACGTGGGAGGCGAGCAGCTCCTCCAGCACGGAGCCGAAGAGGAACGAATCGCCCACGCCCATGAAGTTCTCTTCGTCCAGGTCCACGCGGGTGCGGTGACCCCGCAGCGGCGCGCCCTCCAGGAAGCGCGTCACCGGCTTCGTCTCCACCGCGCGGATGGCGTTGATGCGCAGGCGGCTGGCGCGCGCCGCCAGGTTGTCGGTGAGCGAATGGAAGTTGTACAGGTCCATCAGCCGCCGCAGCGCGGCCGCGTCCGCCAGCGAGTGCTGGTTGATGGCCAGGTGCGACAGGAGCCGCCAGTGCAGCTCGGTGCCCAGTGGCGCGCGCGCGGGCCGGCTCACCGGGGAGATGTTCTTGAACTTCGCCTGCGTGGGGCTGGCGGAGGTGGACGCCGTCAAGTCACCCACCTGCAGCCGCGAGGGCAGCGAGCGGTTGGTGCACGTCAGGTCCATGGACAGCGCTTCCTCGGCGTTGACCTCCGGCGCGATGTTCCGCGGCGTCTCCAGGGTGATGTACGTGTCGATTCCTTCGTCCAGCGGCGAAGGCGCCCGGCGCAGCCGATAGAAGGACTGCTCGGCGTCCCCGCCCGCGGTGTGGGTGAACTCGTAGAAGGGCCGATAGACGCGCCGCTCGTTGCGCCCGGCCTTCAGGCCCGTCACCGAGTCCACGGAGTAAATCTCCGCGTGGTTGGGGGGCAGGTCGGACGCGCGCAGCAGGTGCTCCCGGTCCAGCGTACGGTGGAGGATGGGGTCCGCCGGCACGCTGAAGAGGTTCACCACGGGGGCGCAATGCAGCCGGAACATCTCCCGGTGGATGCGCGCATCCAGGGGCGGCGGCCGCTCCAGGTGGAAGGCAATCTCGAAGCGGTCCTCTTTCAGCCCGGCGGCGGCATCCAGCCCGCGCACCTCGAAGAACAGGAACTTCTCCGGCAGCGTCAGGTACTCCTGGAGGTGCCGGTAGCCCTCGCTGGCGCGCGGCCAGGGCAGCAGCTTGAAGTCCCGGTGGAAGCCCACCGGTTGGATGGCATTCGCCGGCAGCTTGATGCCATCACCCTGGCCAGACGCGCCGCGCACGCGCACCTGGCGGCAGTAGCGGAGCAGCCACAGCAGCACCACCGACGCGGCGGACAGGTCGGCGTGGATGAACAGGCGCAGGCCTTGCTCGCGGAACACCTCCGCGCGGCCCTGCTCCGTCGTCTGGAAATAGAGGCGCAGCACCGGCGCGGTGATGGACGACCGGTCCAGCAGCGCGTCGGTGAGCTGCACCGGCAGCAGGTCCACGTCCGTGGTGGTGCGGAAGACGCAACTGGTGCCGTCAATCGGCTGCGACGCCACCTCCGCCCCGGCGGCCAGCCGCGAGCGGCCGCGCAGCGCGCGCAGGTGCGGGGTGAACTCGACGATGGTGGAGGCCGGCAGCGGGCGCAGGTAGTGCGGCAGCAGCAGCTCGGTGAGCCCGTGCACCAGCTCCGGCACGTCGTCGTCCACGCGCTCGCGGATGCGGGCCGCGAGGAACGCGAAGCCCTCCAGCAGCCGCTCCACGTCCGGGTCCGCGCCGCGCTCCACCAACAGGCCCGCGACAGAGGGGTTGGCCAGCCCGAAGGCCCGGCCCATCTCCCGCAGGTACGACAGCTCGCTCAGGTAATACTTGCTGAACATCCTCGCCCTCCGCCACGCACCCCTGGATTCACCCGGCTCACCACAGGTCCACGCGTCCGCCCGGGTGCACCTGGGTATGGAAACGCACCATGCCTCGTCGATCCCGCGTGGCCAACTGGGCGGTGATGTCGAAGCGCAGCGCCGTCGGGTCCACCGGGTCCGCGTTGTAGTGCACCACCACGCCCTTCAGGCGCGGTTCGAACTCCTGGATGGCCTGCCGGATGGACTGCGTCATCCGCGGTATCGCCGACGGGTAGGAATGGACGATGTCGTTCAGGTCCAGGATGCCGTAGCCCGGTGAGGCCACGGACTCTCCCTTGCGCGTATTGAGGAGGTTGCGCAGGTGCTCGGCGATGGATTCAACGACGTCGCCAGGTGGGGCGAGCGTGCCGTTGCCTTCAGCGATGCGCGACAACAAGCCTCGGGAGCCCATGGTTTTCCTTCAACAACGGAGTACCCCAACCCCCGGCCGCCCGCGGAGCCCACTTGCACGGACGGCCGGTGGAGGGACGGACATCAACGCTGGGTGTCCCAGGTGTCCTCGTGCGTGACGCCGCCCTGGGTGATGGTCCAGTTGATGGTGTGGAACACCAGCTGGATGGTCTCCATCGGGGGCAGGTTGGTGCTCGCCGGCACGAAGGAGTTCGGCACCGTCTGCTGGATGGCGTTGATGCGGGCCTTCTTGATGGACACCGTGTAGAACTGCTCGGTGGTGCCGTCGCCCGTCGGGTTCGGACGGAAGAACTTGAAGGTCGCGTCGATGACCTGGTTCTCGCAGAGGGCCTTCATCAGCAGCGGCGACGACTTGTCGATGCGCTTGGTGATTTCGATGCCCTCGTACTGGCGGCGGCCCGTCGCCAGACCCGAGCCGGCCTCGCGAGCGGTGAAGACCTTCTGGCTGTACGCAACGCACTCGATGGAATCCGCGCGGCCCAGGCTGGTCTGCGTGCTGTCGCCCTTGATGTCGCTGCCGTTCGCCTTCAGGTACAGGTGTACTGATTCAGCCATGACTTCAACCTCGTCGCTTTGCGCGCGTCCGCGCGCTGGTGGACCCAGGCTCACCCTGAGCCTGGGCTTGTTGGAGCCCCTAAACTAGCTGAAATGACCGACGCTGGGTGAAACGGGCTCTACTCCTTGTCCAGCTTGCCCACGAGGGACAAGGTGAACGACGCACCCATGTACTTGAAGTGGGGGCGCACCTGCAGGCTGCAGCGGTACCAGCCCGGCTGACCCTCCACGTCCTCCACCACCACGCGCGCGGCGCGCAGCGGGCGGCGCGAGCGCACGGCGGGAGCAGGATCGTCCATGTCGGAGATGTACTGGCTGAGCCAGTGATTGAGCTCGCGCTCCAGATCCGACTTCTCCTTCCAGCTTCCAATCTGCTCGCGCTGGAGCACTTTGATGTAGTGCGCCAGGCGGGTCATGATGAACATGTAGGGGAGCTGCGTGCCCAGGCGGTAGTTCGTCTCCGCCGCCTTGCCCTCCGGGGTGTTGCCGAAGAACCGGGGCTTCTGCGTGGAGTTGGCGCTGAAGAAGGCCGCGTTGTCGGAGTCCTTGCGGAACACCAGGCCGATGAAGCCCTCCTCGGAGAGCTCGAACTCGCGCCGCTCGGTGAGCATGACCTCGGTGGGAATCTTGGTCTGGATTTCCCCCATGGCCTCGTACTGGTGCAGCGGCAGGTTCTCCACCGCGCCGCCGGACTGGGGACCGATGATGTTCGGGCTCCAGCGGAACTTGGCGAACGAGTCCGCCACGCGGCTGGTGAGCGCCACGGAGGCGTGACCCCACAGGTAGCGCTCGTGGTGGCCCACGACGTCCTCGGTGAAGTTGAAGGCCTTCACCGGCACCGTCTTCTCACCGTAGGGCAGGCGCAGCAGGAAGCGCGGCAGTGCCAGGCCCACGTAGCGCGCGTCCTCGCTCTCACGGAACGAGTGCCACCGGGCGTACTGCGGACCCTCGAAGAGCGACTTGAGGTCCTTCAGGTCGGGCAGTTTGAGGAAGCTCTCCTCGCCGAACACTTCCGGCGCGGCATTGCCGATGAAGGGCGCGTGCGCCATGGCGGCCACGGAGGCGCACTTGCGGAGCAGCTCCATGTCCTGCGGGCCCACGTTGAAGTCGTAGTTGGCGGAGATGATGCCGTAGGGCTTGCCACCGAAGACGCCGTACTCGTTGGAGTACACGAGCTTGTACAGGCCGCTCTTGGTGACCTCGGGCGCGTCCTCGAAGTCCTTCTGCAGGTCTTCCTTGGAGGCGTTCAGCATCTCCACGCGGGTGTTCTCGCGGAAGTCGGTGCGGTCCACCATGAACTTCAACGAGCGCCACGAGGACTCCAGCTTCTGGAACTCCTTCGCGTGGAGGATTTCGTTGACCTGGGAGGACAGGCGCTTGTCGATTTCGGCAATCATCGCGTCGACGAGCGCCTTGTCCACGCGCTCCTCGGAGCGGTTGGGCGCCAGCATCTCGGTGATGAAGGCCTGCACGCCGCGCTTGGCGACGTCGTAACCCTCGTCCTTCGGCTTCAGCTTGGCCTCGGACAGGATTTCGTCGAGCAGGGACAGCGAGGCGTCATTGGCGACGCCCGTGGACTTCTGGGTCTGGGTCTCGTTGGCCATGGTGATTCGGTTCCCCCGGAAAGGGCTACTTGGTCTCTTCGGTCAGACCCAGTTCCTTGATGAGTGCCTTGCGTCCGTCCTCGTCGGCGAGCAGGGCCTGGAGCTTCTTGCGGAACGCCGGCAGGTTGCCCAGGGGGCCCTTGAGGGCGTTGAGCGCGCTGCGCAGCTCGAGCAGCTTCTTCAGCTCCGGCACCTGATTGACAACGCTCTCGGGCGAAAAGTCATTCAGGTTCTTGAACTGGAGCGACACGTTCATCGTGGCGTTCGGGTCCGCCGAAAGCTTGTCGGCGGCGGTCAGGGTGACCTTGAGGTTCTGCTGGGCCATGACTTCGTTGAAGTTGGCCTTGTCCACGTTGATGGGCGCGCGCTGCTCCAGCGGACGGGCGTCTTCCTGACCCGTGAAGTCCCCGAGCATCAGCACCTTCAGCGGCAGCTCCACCTGCTCCTGCGCATTGCCGGTGGCGGGCTTGTAGACGATGTTGACGCGCTCGGTAGGGGCGACGGAACTCTCTTTGCTCATCTGCGGCTTTCTCCTTGGGAACTGCGTAGAAGACGCGGGCGTCGCATGAGGGAGAGCTTCGCCGCGGTACGACGGGTGTCTTTCAAGCGCCGACGCGCAGCGTGGCGGAAGAGTCCAGCAACGCTAGACGACGATACCGGTTTCGAAATTTCACTGCCACCGGTCCAGACTCCTTTTCGGCGTCGGTGCGGGTTTGCAGCCACCCCTCCAGACACGCGGCGGCGAGCGCTGGCTCCCAGGTGTCGAGCGCGTGGGCGGAGACCTCTTCGTCCAGCGCTTCATAGACGGCGCGCGCGAGCGGCAACTGGCCCGCATTGGCACACAACCGCGCCAGCTCCAGCCGGGAGATGAAGCGGGCGCGGCCGGTGCTGGCGACGGTGATGGCGGCCTGCAACCGGGTGACAGCTTCGTGGACGCGGCCTTCCTCCAGCAACGTGCGGGCTTCGGCTTCCAGCGCCGCGCTGTCGGCATGGACAGATGGGCCCAGCGACAGGGGCCCCAGCGACAGGGCCGTGGACACTGACACCACGGCGGCGGAAGGGGCGGGTGGGGGCGCGCTCGCGCGGAGGACGTGGTCGCGCAGCCAGTCTCGGGTGGCGTCGTCCGTGAGCGGGCTTCCCAGGGTGGAGATGAGCGTCTCCACGCCGGTCATCCGGCGGAGCTGGATGGCCAATTCCTGTATCAGCGCGGTGCGAGCCCCGGCGTACGCGGCACCCAGTCCCTCCAGGGCGGTGGCGCTGTACCGGTGGAGCGTCAGCGTGAAGCGGTGGCGGGCCAGGGCCGACTCGGACTCGTCCAGCAGCTCGCCCCAGCGCTGGTTCTGCTCCAGGGTCTCCAGCTTGGTTTCCAGCAGGTCCGGCAGTGGGTGAATCTGGGTGCGGCCATTGCCATCCGTGGCGGGCGGCTGGGTCAGGTGCAGCCACAGGCCCATGCGGTTGAGGCGGTAGGAGAGCGGGTCTTCGGGGCTTGCCCGGCGAAGCGCTCCCGCGGCTCCCAGCAACGCGCCGCCCACGGTGCGCAGGAAGTCGGTGATCGCCTCCACGCTGGACAGATCCGGCGCGGCGGGAAGCTCGGGGAGGGGCGGGACTTCGATGGCGGCGCGCGGAGGGGCGGGTGTGCCGTTAGCGGAGGCGCCGCCCTGGCTGGCTGCGCTGCCTTTGGCGGTGTCCTGAGCGGTGTTGCTTTTGGCCGGGGTGGGGGCGCTCTTTGTCGTGGGATTGCCCTGGGGGGTGTTGCCTTTGACCGGGGCGGCGCTGTTTCCAGCACCGCTGGATTGAGCAGGTTTGCCTTTGGCGCTGGCATTGCCCGCCTCCCGAGCGGAACGGTTGCCATTGCCGTTCGTGGACGTTTCAGCGCTGTCCGGAGGCGCTCCTGGCCGCGTGGCATGCGTGGAGTCCGCCGCGCGCACGGCGGTCTCTCCATCCTCGCCGGACGGGGTGTCCTCGTCCTGGGACGGCGCAGTCCCATCCACCGGCGGCTGCGAGGCGTCTGCGTCTTCCGAGGACGCGGTGCGTCCATCCGGTACGCTCGCAGGTTCGGGCTCAGGGAGTCCGGCGCGGAGCCGGGCGATGGCGTCCTGGAGTGGCCCGAACGCGGGGGCCATGTCGGAGAACCGCTCGCGTGAGAGCTGGGCCAGGCGCCTCACCGCGACCGCCAGCGCATCCAGGGGCTCCGCGCTCACGGAGGCCTGGTCCACGGTGGGCAGGATGCGGCCCAGCCGGTCCACGAACCAGGCCACGGCGTTGGCCCGGCCGCGCAGCCGCTTCGCCTCCGGGAAGAGGTCCTGCCAGTAGCGCTCCGTCACCTCGGCGAGCACGGCCGTGCCGGTGGCCGCGCCGTCCAGGCCTCGCGTGGCATACAGGCCATAGGCCATGTACGAGGCGAGCCAGAGGTCCTTGGTGGTGTACTTCAGCAGCTCGCTGGCGCCCTCGACGACGTCATCCCAACGCACGGCGTTGCTGGCCGGAGACTCCAACTTCGCGACTTCCAGCGCGACGGCCTCGTATGCGGGCTCGTGCTTCGCCTGCACGCCGGCCGGGGACGCCCCCGGCACGGGCTCGGCCCAGGGGAGGGCACGTTCACGAAGCTGTTCCAGGGTGGGAGGCATAGGCGTGGTGGGGCTTCAGCGCGAAAGCGTCTGCAACAGCTGTTCCAGGGTGGTGGACGGCGCGTCGATGACCTGTCGCGCCGAGGCCGTGAGGCCCTTGCGCGCGTTGTCGATGGCGGCGGGGCGCTCGGTGCGCAGCGGCCACACCTGGGCGCCCGGACGGCTGGGCTGGGCCAGCGCGAGGAAGAGGGCAGGGGAGGCCGCTCCCAGGCTGATGAGCAGCCGGGGCTTCTCGCCGTCGGACCAGAAGAAGGCCGGAGGCTGGTGCGTCCACTTGAGCAGTCGCGAGGACAGCTCCAGCCAGGCTACGGGGCCCACGTGCGTGGTCAGCGGACAGTCCAGGGTGACGCCAGCCGGTGACTGCTCCTTGCCGCGCTCGCCCGCGCACGCGGTGAGGAAGGTGTGCAGCGCGTAGTAGCGCCCACCTTCCGGGGTGCCCTCCACCACCGGGCCCAGCAGGTCCACGGTGTGGTGCTCCGCCAGCACGGCGTTGAGCAGCCGCTTCGCGAGGCTGTAGTCCCCCGGCCCCGGCAGGGGCAGCGCCGCCACGCGCTCCAGCAGTTGTGGCACCTCCAACTCCGCGGCGGACTGGGCCAGCGCACCGGCGGCGCGCAGGAAGGGCTGGTACGCCTCCGGCGTCAACGCGAGCCGCGAGGCCGTCTCCGCCGAGGACACCTCGGTGAAGATGGCCAGCGGGAATGTCCGGCCCACGCTGTCCTGGCTGGGCGCCATCAACCCCACCAGCGCCTGCTTCTGGCCGGGCGCGGTGAAGACGAAACAGACGGGCTCGGCGGGCAGGTCCACCCGGGCTCTTCGCGAACGCTCCACACCCGCTTCCATCCAGCCGTAGAGCTGGAGGGCCAGCGGGGTGGCCGCGTTGTGGCGGATGAACTCGGCCTGTCGGGGCGTCTTGCCCAGCAGGCCGATGCGCGGCGACTGCACTGCCATGTCAATGAACCCTATCCGCCGCGATGGCCTGCGGCGCGCACTCGCCTTTGCGAGCGATGGTCGTCGGCGGCTGCAACCCCGGGTCCCGGAAGATGGCCAGCAGCTTGGACGTGTTGCCCGACATCCCGAAGAACGGGTTGGCGGTGCGCTCCGGACGGAAGTCGATGGAGACCAGCGCGCCGTTCATCTCCTCGATTTCCCACGTCGCGGTGAAGTAGCGGCCGTCCGCGCTGGGCTCGATGCGCTTGACGCGCTCCAGCAGGCGGAACAGGCCCCAGTCACCCTCGGCCTCCAGCGTCGTCTCCGTGGACCCATCCGCGCTCTGCACGGTGATGCGGGCACCGAGCTTGCCTGCCTGACCGGGCCAGATCATCGGCTTCCACACCGTGTCCGGGCCGTTGCGGTACGTCTCGTCCGTACCGTCGAGCGTCAGGGTGATGGATGAAATCTGCGACGCCATGCCGTCCGCGGAGACGCCCGGGCGCAGGCGCACCTGGAAGCGGACCAGCGGGTCCACCGTGTCGCCGCCGGGGAAGAGCGTGGTGGAGAGCGCGCCCGTCTTCTCCAGGAAGCCGAGCAGGTCAGGCCGGTACATGACGCCGCCCGACGAGGTGAACTCCCACCGGCGTCCGGTGGCCACCACGTCCTCCAGGAGCTGCTCCTTGACGAACTTGCGCACCAGGCCGCCTTCGGGGCGCAGGAACTCCGCGACCTCGGGCAGCGGCGCGTCCGCCTGCGACGCGCGGTCGAACGGGTACTTGCCCTTGAAGGCGCTGCTCCACGCCGTCACCACCTGGTCCTGCCACAGCTTGCTCTTGTTGCAGGCCACGCCCACGAACACCACCGAGCGCATCTCCTGGAACGGCGGCAGCAGCAGCCGCTCGAAGATGGCGACGTTGTCCGTCTGCTTGCGGACCATCATCTCCACGTTGTTGCGGGTGGACTCAATCTTGTCCAGCAGCAGGCCGGACTCGGCCGGCTTGTCCTTCACCGCCAGCAGCGTCGTCTGGACGGTGGCCAACTGGTCTTCATACGAATCCAGCGCCGTCAGGGACTCCTCGCCGTCCTCCGTCTTGGAGGTCTCCGTGGCGAAGCGGATGAGCGAGGCGAACTCGCGCTCCAGGTCGCGGGCCGTGACTTCCTGGGCGCCGGAAGGTGAGTTGGCGTTCAGCAGCTCGCGCTTCTGCGGCACGTCCTTCCCGGGCTCCGAGCCGAACAGCTTCCCCGCCTTGGCCAGGAAGCCCGTGTCGGCCTCCGCCGCCTTGGCGTCGCGCTTGTCGAGTACCACGTTGTACGTGAGCGCGCGGAACAGCCGCCCGTAGGGCTTGGGCTTGCCGCGCGTCAGGTTCGTCAGCAGGCTCTCCATCTGCGTCAGGTTCTCCGGTGCCTGCACGCGGATGGAGCCGAGGAAGTCCTTCCACTCCTGGGTGTAGGCCTCGAAGTAGCGGGTGCGCAGCTCGCGCCGCGAGCTCACCGTGTCCACCTTCTCATCGCGGTCCAGCACCCACGACTGCTGGTCCTGGAAGGCCAGGTCCAGCCGCTCGCGGATGACGTCGTCGTAGGCCTTGCGTGTGAAGGCGCCCCGCACGCGCGAGGTGGCGCTCATCTGCGGCACCGAGCCCACGAGCTGCTCCAGCGTCACGTCCGGGTACGCGCCGCTCATGTTGGCCACCAGCTGCGCCAGCTCCAGCCGCACCAGGGGCACGTTGTTGAGCGAGCGGCGCGCCGACTGCACCACGCCGGTGACGCGGCTGAAGGCGATGCGCTGCTCCCGCGCCGGCTTCTGCTCCTCGGGGAGCATCTGCTCGTTGGCGAGCATCAGCAGGAACGTCTCCGCGTGGTTCGCCACCGCTCGCTCGTCTACCGCGTCGCCCCGCACGCGCTTCCAGTGCTTGACGATTTCGTCCTGGAGCCACTTGCGCTGCAGCTCGTCCAGCTCCGGCTCGCGTGGGTCGCGGGGCGTGGTCACCAGCAGGTACATCTTCAAGTCGTCGAAGTACTGGCGGTACGCGTCGAAGTGCTTGCTGTAGTCCTCGTCGCTGCGCACCGTCAGCAGGTCCGGGTTCTTCCCGAAGCTGTCCAGGCGCTGCTGGATGAGCTCGAACTGCTTGCCGAGCAGCACCCGGCGCAGCGCCGCGTTGTAGAACTGGCGCGCCTGCGGCAGCAGCTTCTGGCCCTGGTAGAGGCCGAAGCGCATGAACACCGGAGCGCTGCCTTCCTCGTACTCCGTCAGCTCCTGGAGCCGGTTGCGCAGCGGAATCAGGTCCTCGACGCGGCGGATGTCGTCACGCGGGTCCAGATTCACACTGGTGATGGCCTCGGTGACGGCCTCCGCCATGTTGCGGTTCTTGAAGAAGGACACCGTGGGCAGCGACAGCAGCAGCACCGTGGCGGCGGAGGCCGCGCTGGCCAATATCATCCGCTGGCGGCGCACCCTCGCTTCCTCCAGCGAGCTGCGCACCGCCACCTGCTGGTCCTGGAACATCACCTTGGTGAAGACGTCCCAGAGGAAGTAGCTGCGGCCGTCCGTGGCGCCATCCGTCTGCGCCCGGCCGTTGGTGCTGCCGAAAATCTCCGCCGCGGACGGGGACACCTTGTCCACCGGGCGCAGCTCCTGCGTGCCGCTGTTGAAGTACAGGCCGCGGAAGACGGGCGTGTCCTGGAACACGTTCTCCAGGAAGAGCGGCTGGAGGAACTCCGCCAGGTTCTTCCGGAGCGCGTCGAACTTCTGCGGGAAGCCGTAGATCTTCTCGCGCGTCTCCAGCCGGCGCTCCTGGCCTAGCCGGCGCAGCGAGCGCTGCTCCAGCACGGAGAGCATCTGGTCGAAGCGCTCGCGGAACAGGTCCGTGCTCGCCTCGCGCTGCTGCTCCAGCGGCACGGTGAAGCCCCAGATCTGCCCGCGCTCCACGCGCGACAGGTCGGAGAACATCTCCACGAAGCCGGGGAGCAGGTCGCACTTGGTGATCATCACGTACACCGGCACCAGCATCTTCAGCCGGGTCGTGATTTCATCCAGGCGCTCGCGGATGGTCTGTCCCATCTCCCCCACGGCCTGCGGGTCCGCGTTCAGCAGCTCGCTGACGCTGATGGCCACGATGAGGCCGTTGATGGGACGGCTGGGGCGGTGCTTCGCCACCGTGTCCAGGAAGGCCAGCCACTCCGGCCGGTCCTCCTCGGCGCTGGTGTAGCGGCCGGCCGTGTCCAGCAGCACGGCCTCATTGGTCAGCCACCAGTCGCAGTTGCGCGTGCCGCCCACGCCGCGCACGCCGCCGCGCGCGGAGAGGTACGGGAACTTCAGCCCGGAGTTGCGCAGCGCGGTGCTCTTGCCGGCGCCCGGAGGGCCGACGATGAGGTACCAGGGCAGCACCGCCAGCGCGTCCTTGCCGCCGCGCGCCAGCTTGGAGGCCTTGAGCGCCTCCACCGCCTTGGTGAACTCCGACTGCATGGCCTTGATTTCAGGCTGCAGGTCCGGCCGCACGGTGGTGGCCTGCTCATCCGCCTGCGCCGCCAGCGCGCCCTCCAGCTTCTTGGCGGCGGCGCGCGCGCGGATGCGCTTGACCAGCCACACCACTCCGGCGGCCAGCATGCCCGCGAGCGCGGCGACGATGGCCGCCTGCTGCATGGAGAGGCCCAGGTAGGTCATCAGGGCGAACATCGGCGCGCCGATGCCCAGCAGCGGTAACAGGTACGCCATCACTGCGCCCCTCCCGCTGCCTGCGTCTGGCTGGCGCTCGTCGCCGTGTTGCGGGCCGCGTGGACCTCGATGCGGCTTCTCAGCTCACCGACCTTGTCGTTGAGGAAGAACTGCAGCACGCCGTAGAACAGGACGGCCACCGCGAGCGCCCCGGCGGAGATGCCCACCATTGACGCCTTCTTGCGCTTGGAGAGCAGCGATTCGGTGGGCCGGTCCCCGTGCGGCGACAGCACGTCGAAGTCGAAGGGCCGCGCGCGCTCCAGGTCCTTCTGCACCGTGTCGATGAGCGTCATCAGCTCCAGCTCGCCGCCGCGGATGCGGTAGCGGCCCTGGAAGCCGAAGAGCATGCACAGGTAGTAGACCTGCAACACCTCGTGCCGGTGCGGGTCCTTTCGCACGGTGTTGAGGCGCGCGAAGAAGCCGTCGCCGGCGACGTTCTCGTTGAAGTAGTGGAGCTGGAGGGGCATCCAGAGCTGTCGGTACTCCTCCGGGCGGCCCAGGACGACCTCGTCGATGAGCGCCACCAGCGCGTAGGCCATGTCCTGGGCGTCCTGATGGCTGAAGCCCAGCACGGCGGCGCGGCGCAGCGTCTCGTCCACCACGCCGCGCAGGCGGTGGTGCAGCGTCTCGGGCGGCGGCACCGCCGAGGCTTCGGAGCCGCGCAACTGGATGGCGGCGTCGAAACAATCCTTCGTGGCTTCGGTGACTCGGTCCATGGGCGGCTCGGGGCGTCAGCGATTGGCGGTGGGAACCGCGAGCAGTTCCACGGTCGTTCGGCTCGCGTCGAACGGCTGCGGGAGGTAGATGGCGAGGTTGCGGTCCCGCATCACGTTCCTCCAGTAGCCGTCATTCATGGAGAGGCTGAAGTAGACGGTGCCCGGCTGCACGGGGACCTCGGGCGGCGGCCGGTACGTCACCGCCAGCGGCACACCGGGCGCGGCGGCCTGCACCAGCGCGCGGATATCCTCCCAGGCGGCGACCTTCGACAGCTTGGGGAGCTGCTCGGCCACCACGCGTTCCGGCAGCTCGCTGCGCACCGCGAGGATGAAGTGGCCGCAGCGCTCCAGCCGGTCGTCCTCCAGTCGGCCGCGGAACATGCCGTCTGCGCCCGCCGTCAGGTCCACCGACAGGCACTGCTCCAGCGCCACCGCGCGCATCAGCTCGGAGAGGCGGCGGAACAGCTCCTCGAAGGTGGCGCGCAGGTTGGTGAACTGGAAGGTGGGCAGCGTGGACGGGTCCGCGCTGACGGAGAAGGTGCACAATTGCCCCGCGCACTGCGCCAGCGCCAGGTACAAGTCCCTGGGCCGCAGGTTGCCCGCGTCCAGCGCGTGCTGGAGGAAGGGGATGGTGCCGTTGAGCGCGTTGAGCTCCAGGAAGAGCGTCACGTCGCCCGCGGTGAACTCCAGCGCCGAGGCGTCCCGGTGCCGCCGCCGCGAGGACAACTGCCGCTGCTTGGACACCATCAGCCGCAACATCGTCCGCAACTCGTTCATGACGAACGGGGACGCGTCGATGCGCAGGCACGGCGGGATGAAGGACTCCACCAGCATCAGGTTGCCGGAGCGGTCGCGGGAGAGCTCGCACAGCTTGATGGACTCGAAGTCGTCGCGCGGCTCGGTGCCGAACAGCAGCCGCACGTTGCGCTGACCGAAGGCCACCTGCGAGATGGAGGTGGAGGCCGTCAAATCACTGACGGGGCGGGAGGCGGGCGTGTAGCGCGGGCTGCTGCCCAGCCGCTCCCCGCTGCCGAAGCTCTCCACGCCGCTGCGCTCGCGCGGCACGCCCAGGTACACGTCCAGGGTGCGCTGGGCGGGCGGGAAGTAGCCATCCGCGGGCCGAGCGGGCGGCGCCTCCGCGTCTCCGGACTCGAAGGAGACCGGCAGACCGTCGGGGAGGATGCCGGTGAAGTGGGTCAGCTGCACCTGGCCGGCGCGCAGCGCCTCCATATCGAACTCCAGGGCCACGACGCCCCAGGGATACGGTTCGAGCGAGGCCAGCCGCTGATCCAGCAGTTGCTCGTGGTAGAGGTCCTGCTGCTGGAGGTGGTGGGGGCTCATGAACATGCCCTCCGACCAGACGACTCGCTGCACGGACTTCATACACCTCTCCGCGGCGACACGCCGTCGCCTGCTTGGGGTTGGAGTCGAGGCTCCGGCGCCTGCGTCATGGGCCGGAACATCAGGTCAATCTGATAGCCTTGCAGCCGGTAGCGGAAGACCTCGTCCCCCGGCTTCGGGTCGCCCTGGTCACCCGCGGGGCGCTCCACGCAGCGCGCTTCCTCCACCACGGGGAGCGCCGCCACCGTCCGCCACGAATAGCCCAGCGGTTGCCGGAAGTGCCCCATGGCCAGGACGAAGCGGGCCTTCGGATCACGCTGCACCCAGCGCTTCACCTGGCGGCCGGGCGGAATCACCAGCTCGGCCACCTGGAGCAGGTCCTCCTTGAGGAACTCCTCCGGCTTGCCCCACAGGTCCTTGAAGCCCGCGCGCTCCAGCCGGACGCTGTCCTTGAGCTGGACGATCTGCACCACGGTGGGCAGCGAGCGCCCGCGCGCGTCGGGATTGAGCTGCTCCGACGCATCCACCACCACCTGGAACGGCGGCGGCGTCTCACACGCCTGGGGCACACGCTTCACGCAGCCCGCGCTCCCGCTCAAGGCGGCCGCGAGCGCGATGACCACACCCCACCGGAGGTTCCGGCCGGCATTCCACACCCGACCGGCGCCTGTGTGTCCTAGCGCCAAGATTCGTATTCCTTGAAAGAACGCACGGGTCCTTACAACTTCCGTGCGAAGCGTAAACTGCCAGACAGGACGGACAGGATTCAAGCCACCCCCCAGATGGCGGTTCTCTGTCTGCTCCTAGTTCTCGGAAATCTTGGAGCCCTTGATGACGACGTCGCCTGTCGCGGTGACCTCGATCTTGGCGCCCTTGATGACCACGTCCCCGTTCTTCTTCACCTGGAGCGTGGCGGAGCCGACCTTGAGGGTGAACTGCTCCTGGGCAACCAGTGAGATTTCCTTGGCGGACAGGGTGTAGGCGTCCTTGGCGGCGTGGTTCACCTTGCCGGCCACGCTGACCAGCATGTCCTTGTCCACCTTGAGCGTGCGGGACTTACCCACCTCTTCGGAGAGGTCCCCACCCACCTGGAGCGTGCGGGCGCCCTTGACCGTCTCGGACTTCTTGGCGCCGACGACCTCCACCTTGGCGCCGCCCACCTGTTCGGACTTGAGGCCGCCCACCAGCTCGTTGAAGGCGGCACCCACGGTGACGGCGAGCGCGCCGCCCACGTTGAGCATCTTCCCCAGGGCCACCGTCTCCGCGGAGGCCATGGCCACCGTGAGGGCCTGGTTGCCGCTGACGCTGATGGACTGGTCCCCGGCCACCGCTTCGGTGTGGTTGCCGCCCACGGTGGTGGAGCGGTTCTGCGTGACGGCCAGCGTCTGGTTGCCGGTGACGGTGCTGTCGTCGTTCTTCTTCACCAGCAGGGCCTGGTTGCCCTCGATGACGCGGGAGCGGTCCTTGCGCACCAGCAACGTCTCGTTGCCGCGGACCTCCTGCGTCTTGTCGTTCTCCACGACGATGTTGAAGTCCTTCTGCGCGTGCAGATAGACGAGCTCGCTGCCGGCCGCGTCCTCGAAGCGCAGCTCGTTGGAGCCCGCGCCACCCGGGCTGGAGCTGGAGCGCAGCGTGCTCTGCGTCTTGTTGCCGGGCAGGTCGATGGGCGTCGGATTCGCCCCGTTGTAGACGCTGCCGGTGACGATGGGCCGGTCCGGGTCGCCCTCGAGGAACTCGACGACGACCTCATGGCCGATGCGCGGCAGGTACAGGGCACCCCAGCCCGGGCCCGCCCAGGCCTGGCTGACGCGGATCCAGCAGGAGCTCTTGTCGTTGTTCTTGCCCTCGCGGTCCCAGTGGAACTGGACCTTGATGCGGCCGTGCTCGTCGGTGTGGATCTCCTCCCCGCTGGGGCCCACCACGATGGCCGTCTGCGCTCCCGGAATCACCGGCCGGGGTGTCACGCGCGGCGGGCGGAAGGGCACCTCCGCGGGCTGGCAGAGGAATTCGTTGCGGTAGTCCTCCCGGCTGCGCAGCGAGCCCTGCTCGATGCTCAGCGCCTCCGACTGGTGGCCCAGGTGCCGCACGGAGACGGGCAGGTACTTGCGGTTGGCGGACTCGTCCGGGTGGTCCGCCAGCTCGAAGGAGTGGCCCACGCAGATGCGGCGGCTGTAGCTGGCGCCCGTCACCGTCTCCGCCCGAGCGCGCAGCTCCTCCAGGCGCACCTTCGCCAGGCTGCGGCCGGGCGCGGGCTCTTCATAGCGGCCGGGGTAGTCGTAGATTTCGAGCGCGGCCTCGCCGTCCTCCGCCTCGGAGCTGGCACCCAGGTCCTGGGCGGGACGCAGGAAGTTGTAGTCGCGCAGGGCCACCGCGCCGGGCTGCACCTCCATGCGGGAGACCAGCTCGTGGACGTACTCCTGCGAGGCAACCATCTGGCTGCGCTCGCGGAAGACGAGCTTGGATTCGCCTTGCATCTCGGGATTGGCGGAGGCGCCGTCGCCAATCACCATCATGTGGGCGTCCTCGCCGTGCTCGAAGAAGTAGAAGACGCCTTCTTCCTCCAGGAGGCGGGACACGAAGTCGAGGTCGGACTCGCGGTACTGCACGCAGTAGTCGCGCTTGGGGTACGTGCCGGTGAGCGCCAGCCGGTGCTCCACCTTGGCCTCATCCAGCACCTTGTGGACGATGTCCGGGACGGTCATCTCCTGGTAGATGCGGCTCTTGCGGCGGTGGCGGAGCGTCCACAGCCGCGGCACCACGGTGGCGCGGTAGCGGCGGCGCTCCGGGCCATTGCCTTCATCCCACCGTGACATGCGCGACACGATGCCGTGGAAGAAGCGCGCGGTGCCGTCTCCGAGCATGATGGTGAGCCGCGCGTCCTGACCCAGCAGCGCCTTCTCATCCACGTCCACGTCCGGCCGGGCGGCCAGCGCCACCTCCACCGCGTAAGGCTGGGACAGCGTCTCCTCGGCTTCAAATCCAAGGACGGCCAGCTCTCCGGCGGTGAAGGAACCTGCCTGGAACTCGAACTCAGCCTGGTTGGCTTTCAAGGCGGCGTTCGCGATCATCCACGGTCCCCCAGCGCGGGGCCTCGTCCATCAGGATTTGGCCCGATTGTGGTGCGGCAGCATGCCACGAATTGGCGTACCAGGGGGGCCTGACACGAAATTTTCATTGCGGACGTCCGCTGGCACTGGGGCCACCCCATTCCAGGTCGGACTTCGGTGTAGAGTGGAAAAGGGGGGCTGGCTTGAAACTGCGGGTCTTCCCGGGGTACCCAGACGGCTTCGGGGAGAACCATGAGAAGAAAAGAGCTCCTGCACCGCGGGCTCGCGCTGGCACTCGCGCTGACGTCGCTGTCCGCCGGGGCGCAGGAAGCACCCGTGTTGCGAGGCTTCGACCTGGAGCGCCTGGAGCTGAATCCCGGCGCGGAGGGTTCGCTCCTCGTCGGCATGGGTGAACTGCTTCCCGTGGGGGCGTTCCGCGCGACGGTGATGATGCACTACGCGCATCAGCCGCTCGTCTACATGGACAACCTCATTCGCGAGCAGCCCGAGGTGGCCATCGTCTCTGGACGCACCACGGCGCATCTGGCCGCCGCGTATGCCCCGTTGGACTGGCTTCAGGTGGGCTTGCAGGTTCCCATGGTGGCGTTCCAGGGCGGCGATGACGTTGGCATGGCGCGTTATGGGATTGCCGTGCCCGCCAGTCAGGCGCTGTCCACGCCGGTGGTGAGCGCGCGCTTCGGCCTGCTGAGGCAGACGGAAGCGGGTGGGGTGGACCTGGCCTTGGATGTGGCGGCGGGGCTGCCGCTGGGCAGCGAGGGGGCCTTTGCCCGCGATGATGGCGGGCTCCGCCTGTCGCCGCGGGTGATGGTGGGACGGCACTTCGGCTTCATCCGCGCGGGCCTGGAGGTTGGCTATTTGCAACGCCCCCGCGTGCTGCTGACGGACCGCACGGGCGAAACCGAGGATGAGGTGGGCCAGGAGTTGCGCCTGGGCGTGGCGTTGGCCACGACGGGCAAGCGGCTGCGCTGGGAGCTCAACGTGCGGGGCATGGTGCCGCTGACGGAGCAGCCGACATCGGTGGAGTTGCTCCCTGGCGCTCGCTACCTGGTGGGCTCGTCGCTGGAGATGTTCGCGCTGGCGGGCGTGGGCGTGGGCGCGGCGCCCGGCACGCCGCTGTTCCGGCTGATGGTGGGCGGGGCTTTCGGCAACGTGACGCCGCCGCGGGGCCCGGGTGAGTCCTCGGTCCGGTGTGAGATGGGGCTGCCGCCCGAGGCGAAGATTCAAGAGTGCCCGGACATGGACGAGGACGGCGACGGCGTGCGTAACGCCGACGACAAGTGTCCGCTGGTGCCGGGAGACGTGGCGCGCCAGGGCTGCTCGGCGCAGGACACGGACGGCGACGGAATCGAAGACATGTTGGACGGCTGCCCGTTGGAGCACGGTCCCGCCGCGCGCCAGGGCTGCCCGATTCCGGACCAGGACGGTGACGAGGTCCCCGACGAAATCGACAGTTGCCCGTCGGACCCGGGGCCCGCGGACAACCGGGGCTGCCCGGTGCGGGACACGGACGGCGACGGCATCGACAACGACAAGGACGAGTGCCCGAACGAGGCCGGTCCCATCGAGCGCAATGGCTGCCCGGAGTCGGACTCGGACAAGGATGGCGTGCCCAACCGCGCGGACAGCTGTGTGAATGAGCCGGGGGACGCCAAGAACCTGGGCTGCCCGCTGCACATCCTTCCGCTGGTGGAGATTCGTCCGGACCGCCTGGTGGTGATGGGCAAGGTCTTCTTCGAGCCGACGCAGGCACGCATCCAGAAGCGCTCCTATGAATTGCTGGATTGGGTGGCGCGCGTCATCCGAGAGCACCCGGAGATTCCGCTCGTCGTGGTGGGCGCGCACACGGACGACCGGGGCTTCCCCGACGACAACCGCCGCCTGTCGCAGGGGCGTGCGGAGGCCGTGCGCCAGTACCTCATCGGCCGGGACATCGCGCCCGAGCGGCTGAAGGCCCTGGGCTATGGCCAGGAGCGCCCCATCGACAGCAACGCGACGTCGAACGGCCGTGAGAACAACCGCCGCGTGGAGTTCCTGCTGGCGGACCCACAGCAAGACAAGTCCGGGCGCGGTCAGCGCTGACGTGCGCCTCCGCGGAGAACCATCTCGATGAGAACGAATGCTCTGACGAAGGCGCTGATGGTGGCCGTGGGGCTCTGGGCCCTGCCGGCCATGCCGGGCCCGGATACCTATCTGGTGGGGAATGGCCAGGATGGCGCCCGGAATATCGGCGGCGGGTCGGGTGGCACGGTCATCAACAACTACGCCCAGGTCCTGGCACCGGTGGCACCGGGTGACATGACCATCAAGACGTCACTGGCGACCGGCACGTCCGAGTCACCCCCCATCCTCGACTTCAGTGGGCCGAGGGGGGGCACCGACACCGAGGGTGACCTGGTGTTGATCATCCAGACCACCGGGGTGGTGCCAGTGACGGTGCCGGGCAACTCCGGGCCCATCTACCTCGAAGGAGGAGCCGTGGGCCGGTGGGAGCTGGCACGTCTGACAAACGTCACCACGGACGAGGAAGAGGAGGAACTCACCCTGACGCTGGACCGGCCGCTAAAGCACTCCTACGCGGCGGAAGTCACGCAGGTGGTCCGGGTGCCGGAGTTCACGACGCTGACCGTGAGCGCTAACGCGAAGGTGCGCGCCAAGGCCTGGGACCCTGAGAGCCGGACTGGTGGCATCCTGGCTTTCGTGGCGAATGGGGCCGTGACCCTGAACAGTGGCAGTGAACTCAGCGCGGAGGGGGCGGGGTTCCGGGGGGGCAAGTACGAAGCCGACACGGTGCTCAACGGGCAGACCCCGTATGTCGGGTGCCCTGTGGGTTCAGATCCCATCGAGACGAAAGCGAGGTCGGGCGAGGGCATCGACGTGACGCACCCCAATGCG
>NZ_VHLC01000120.1:0-25085 GCF_006547355.1 Myxococcus sp. AB036A
ATAAGAGACAGGGCCGCGCCAGCGTGGGGCGGGCCTTCGGGTCCGTTGAGCGGGAAGGTGCCGTCAACCCGGGGGGGCGGGCGGCGCCATTCCTTTCTCCCCACGCGAAGACCTGGCTTTTTGCCGCCCGGGACGGGGGGCGCGGTCCGGCTCGAAAGCCGGGCCCGACCTTCCGCCAGGTGGCCGGTGCGCGCGAGGCAGACAGCGCCTCAACCCCTCCCACTGCCTGCCTCGCGCGCTTCCGTAAATTCTCGAACGAGGGCAGGGCAGGGCGCTCGCTCCAACGGGCGCCCTCCCGCGCTCGAAGGGCCTTTGCTTGCCAAGGGCCCGGGTTGGGCGCCATACGAAGGCGCGAAACGGCGGCGGGGTAGGTCAGCCTGCCCGCGTCGCCCGCGACCTTCGTGAGACATGGGACTCCGGTACGACGTCATCGTGGTGGGACTGGGCCATGCGGGCAGTGAGGCGGCGCTCGCCTGCGCGCGGATGGGATTGGCCACGTTGGGCCTGACGCTGAAGCGCGAGCGCTCGGCGGTGTTGAGCTGCAACCCGGCGGTGGGTGGCACGGCCAAGGGCCACCTGGTGCGGGAGCTGGACGCGCTCGGCGGGGAGATGGGGCGCGCGGCCGACCAGGTGGGCACGCACTTCAAGACGCTGAATGCCTCCAAGGGGCCGGCGGTGCAGGCCTCGCGCCTGCTCTGCGACCGGGATGCCTACGCGGTCGGCATGCAGGCGGTGCTCTTCTCACAGCCGAACCTCACGGTGCGCGAGGGCGAAGTCGCCGCGCTGGTGGCCGGTGGAGGCCGGGTGGAGGGCGTGGTGCTGGGAGACGGCACGCAGGTGTCCGCCTCCGCGGTGCTGCTCACCACGGGGACCTTCCTCCAGGCGCTGATGCACGTGGGCGAGCAGAAGGAAGTCGGCGGCCGTCTGGGTGACGACGCGGCTCGCGGGCTGTCGGAGTCGCTGCGCGCGCTGGGCTTCACCCTGGGCCGCTTCAAGACGGGCACACCGGCGCGGCTGGCGCGCGCGAGCATCGACTGGGACGCGCTGGAGCCGCAGCCGGGGGACACCCTCGTGCGGCCTTTCTCCTGGCGGACGAAGGTGGAAGGGGAGGGCGGGATGCCGTTTCCCCGTCAGCCCTCGGTGACGTGCGCGCTCACGGCGACGACGCCGCGCACACACGCGGTGCTGCGCGACAACCTGCACCGCTCGCCGCTGTACCAGGGGGACATCGTCGGCCGGGGGCCGCGCTACTGCCCTTCGCTGGAGGACAAGGTGGTGCGCTTCGCCTCGCGCGAGAGGCACCAGGTGTTCCTGGAGCCGGAGGGGCCCACGTCGCCGCTGGTGTACCCGGCGGGCCTGTCCACGAGCCTGCCGGCGGATGTGCAGCTCACCTTCCTGCGCACCATTCCGGGCCTGGAGCAGGTGGAGGTGGTCCGCTTCGGCTACGCGGTGGAGTACGACTACGCGCCGCCCACCCAGCTCAAGGCCACGCTGGAGACGAAGGCCATTGCCGGCCTGTATTTCGCGGGGCAGCTCAATGGCACCTCGGGCTACGAGGAGGCCGCCTTCCAGGGCCTGTGGGCCGGCATCAACGCGGCGCTCCAGTTGAAGGGCGAGCCGCTGCTCCTGCCGGGCCGCGACGAGGCCCACGGCGCGGTGCTGGTGGATGACCTGGTGACCAAGGGCGTGGACGAGCCGTTCCGCATGTTCACCAGCCGCTCGGAGCATCGCCTGAAGCTGCGCGAGGGCAACGCGGACCTGCGACTGGCCCGTCACGGGCACCGGGTGGGGCTGCTGCCGCGCGAGGCCTTGGAGCGGGTAGAGGCGCGAGGCCGCGCGGTGACGGAGGAGGTGGCTCGGCTGAAGCGCACCGGGCTGGCGGCGCGGCTGCGGCGGCCGGAGGTGACGTACGCGCAGCTGGGCGAAGGCCGCGAGGATTGGCCCGTGCTGTCACCCGACGTCACCGAGGAGGTGGAGGTCGAGGTGAAGTACGAGGGCTACGTGGCCCAGGCCGCGAGGGCGGCGGCGCGCGAGGCCGAGTCCACGGACCGGTGGCGGATTCCGGAGGGCTACCGCTTCCATGAGGTGCGGGGTCTGAGTTCGGAGGCGGTGGAGAAGCTGACCGCGCATCGGCCCGGGACGGTGGGACAGGCTCGCCGGATTCCGGGGCTGACGCCCGCCGCAGTGTCGCTGCTGCTGGTGGCGCTCAAGCGTGGAATAGAGGCCCCCGCAGTCTGCTCCCAGCCCGAGGATTGATCAAATAAGGGGCTGTGGACAACGTGTGGGAAACTTTAGGGCTTGCTGTCTCCTGAATGATTCCAGTGGGTTGCAGGTAGGTTTGACGTGGAGGGCTTGTGGATAACGCGCGGTTCGAGGATCAGCTCGCGGCGGGGTGCCGGGCGCTGGGAGTGACGGTGGCGGCGGACCTGGGGCCGCGGCTCCAGCGGTTGATGAGCGAGCTGCTCAAGTGGAACGCGAAGGTGAACCTCACGGCGATTACGGCGCCGGAGGAGGTGCTGGAGAAGCACTTCCTGGATTCGCTCGCGGTGTTGCCGGAGGTGACGGGCGCGGCGACGTTGCTGGACCTGGGCGCGGGCGCGGGCTTCCCGGGTCTGCCATTGAAGCTCGCGCTGCCCGCGCTGGGCGTCACGCTGGTGGACACGGTGGGCAAGAAGGTCGCGTTCATCAAGGCCGCGGCGGCGAGCCTGGGATTGCAAGGTGTGCGCGGTCTGCACGCGCGTGCGGAAGGCCAGCCGGAGACGGAAGGGATTCCGCGCGCCGAGGTGCTGATTGCGCGCGCCTTCATGGACCTGCCGGATTGGCTCGCGCTGGCGCCCGCGTATGTCGAGCCGGGCGGGCGCGTGGTGGCGATGCTCGGTAAGGCGCAGACGGACGCGGAGTTGGCGGCGCGCGCGGCGGAGCGACAACTGCGCGTCGTGTCCGCGAGGGCGTACCGGCTGCCGTTCTCCGGCGCCGAGCGCCAGGTGGCGGTGTTCGCCAAGGAGTAGGGGAGGGGAGTGCCGCCGTGCGCGCCGGTCCCGTGAGTGATTCCGGGTTGAGTGGCACGGCGGTGTTTCTCCCGGGGATGCACGGCGCTGCTGAGTGACTTCAGCGGCGCGCATCCCACCGGCAGGGAAGGGTGGCGCGAGCCAGGGGCCTCGTTCAGTTTCACGGCGGAGGTGCCTCGCATGAAGCCGCTTCCGGCGGACCGTCCTCGCGTCTGTTTGTTCGAGCGTCACGCTCACGCCGTCACGTTGAAAGCGTCGCGCTCCAGCTTCGAGCGCCTGTGGGGCCCGCCGCATCGCGTGGTGACTCGCGATGACGGCAGCTTCCAGGAGACGCACTGGGGTTGGCGCAGCGAGTGTGGGCTCGAGTTGGTGGTTGTCTCGATGCGAGAGGCCGACCGGTTCCACGTCTTCATCGAGCCCCTGGAAGTCGACCACGCCCTGGCCCACCTGGGGTTGAAGGACGAGGTCGTGCAATGGCGAGCGGACGCGGGGGTCCCGCTCCCGCGTGAAGGCTGGGTTGTCACGCGCATGGATGAGACGGGCAATCGCTACGACGTCGCGCAGGCGCCCGAGCGCGCGCACGTGGCGTGCTTCGCGCGCATCCTCGAAGACCGTGCGCACAAGCAGTCGTACTACGTCGAGTTCCGCGGCACGCCGGCCCATGAGGACGCCGCGCGGAAGGATTGGGCCGTCATCCGTCAGGATGAGTACGGCAATCGCGCGGAGGTGGCTCGGCTTCAGTGGGAGCAGGGGGCTCGCGCATTCGCCGATGTCTGTGAGGCGGACCTACGGCACAAGCAGACGTACTTCGTGGAGCCCGTGGCTCCGCGTTCCTGAGTGGGTGCCGCGGGTGCGTGGTGAACGTGTCGAATGGGATGTGCCCACCGCGTGCCCCGCGTTGGCATTGAACCGTTGATGTCGAACGGGGCAGCAGGCGCTTGCTCACAACGACGCGGGCGCATCATTCGTGCGTCCAGGGTGACAGCGAGCGTTGCTGTATCGCGACAGGTTCCTCCACGGGCAGCCCCAGTCAGAGCAGGCGCCGTACAGTCACCCGCGCGAGGGCGTGTACGTCAACGAGCTGCCATCGGCCTCCCACGTTCTGGCATAGCTGTTGGCTTGGGTTCGCGACGGCGACACCGTGCATCCTCACAAGGGCCTCGGTATGTGCTCGCGACAAAAGCACCGCGCGTTCTCCCGGTGCGGAGCAACTCCATGACCCGGAAGGACATCCTCGAGGCAGTGAAGAACTTCGTCGGAGTTCTCGACGAGCAGAAGCACTTTGAGGACCGCGAGGGAGCGCTACGTGCTGCCCTGGACCGGATCGCGTTGGCCTACCATTTTGCCGACGCCCCATTCGACCAGACGAAGTATCCGGACGCGCCTCGTGCCGACTACAGGTCCCTGCGAGAGTGCATCGCGCCACGCTTTCCCGCCCTCGGCCTGTACAACGAGGCGTTGCACATCGCTGACAAGGTGGGTGAGTCCGAGCTCAGCATCGGCGACGCCATCGACGACCTCACGGACATCGCGATGGACCTGCACAGCGTCCTCTTCCGCTGGGAAAACACGACCGAAGAAGATGCGCTCTGGCACTTCCGCTTTGGCTTCGAGACCCATTGGGGACTGCACCTGCGAAGCTTGCAGCTGTACCTCCATCAGCGTGCCTGCTGATGTGCCCAGCAACTCGCGACGGCAGCCGAGCCGATGCCGATTCCCCTGGCTCCCGAGGCGCTAGCAGGGGAGGGGACGCAGCCCTGCTCGGTGCACGTCCTTGTTCGCAGTGGCTCGGAAGCAAGGCCGGCAACCTGAGCTGAAGGTCGGTCGCTCGGTGCATGAGCTTGCTCGCGGCGTCTCGAGAGCTTCGTTGGGCGTCTGCGCTGCGCGTGGGTCGCCGCATGCAGGACGAGTGGTTGGATGATGCGCCAACACGGCCGCGTCACTGTCCATCGAGGTGCACGTCGAGGCGCGGCTTGTTGATGGAGCGCTGCGTGGACACGATCGGCTCGCCTCCCTCGAGCAGGCAGGACAACGCTCGTGCCGTCGGATGCACGGAGTCTGCGCGGCAGTGGGGCCGCTTGCCTGGCTGCGGGCCGAGAGCCGTCCACATCTGATTTCCGTAACGGCGTTTCACAGTTCGACGGGAGTCATTGCTTCGCGAGCGCTGGTGGATGCTCGCGCGCGAGGCTGCGTTCTCAACATGGGCCTGCAGTACGCCGCCTCCTGGGGGCGCTTGTTCGAGGGCGATGTCCGTGAAGCGAGGCCAAGTCGAGCTCCTCGCTGACCGGGCAGCCAGGCCAGCGCCTGTTCGGCGTATATGCGGCGAACGGGGTGTCTTCGTCGCACGGAAGAGGCCCACGTCGTTGATGCTGCCGGTGGGCTCGTCGTCATCCTGAACGCTGCATCTTTGCGCCCGGTGTTGGGGGCAGTCCGCGCATCGGGAGCGAGCGAATGTCGTGACACGGCGCCTCGGGGACTTGATGCAAGTTGGGATGGGGTGACGACGACGTGCATCCTCGCCGCGGTTTCGTGCGCACGGGACGACGCGTCCGTCCTGTGCGGAGCGGTCTGAGTCCGTGGGGCTTCGAGGCAGTCGGATGGATGGAGATGCATCGCATGCCCGACTCGGTGATGCCGTCTCACAGTCTCGCGAAGTCTCACCGACTGCGCTCAGTTGAGGGCCGACTTGAGGTGACGAAGACACTCGGGATGGAGCTTCGCGTTTGGCCACTTCGTACGCGGTGCTGCTTGAGGCTTCGTGGTGGTCATGCGCCCGCGAGTCATCGGTGGGTGCCGTGGCTCGCTTTCCTGTGTGCCTAAGTCCGGCTGCATGTTGGTGCCTGGCCGCGCTGCTCGCGAACCGCTGCGGTGACCGAGTTCGCAGGTTCATGCGCGCGATGCGCGGCATGGCGCCAGTTCAGGTCGTGATGGTCCGCGAGAAGCGGCCGCCTGGCTTGGGCCCAGGTGTTGGTGTGGTGCGCGCCTGCACTTCGCCATCCTGGGACTGTCCCTGGGGACATAGCGAAGGCCGCCGAGGACAGGGGGTTTTCAGCGGCTGAACCGATGGGTCTCGTTCCAAGTGGAGCAGGGGAGGGGAGGGGAGGGGAGCACTCGTCATGGCGACCACATCACGCATGTCGCCGTGGCTCTGCGAGCGAGCGGCACCTTTGGCTCAGGCACATGCGAACGGTGCTGCGTGATGGCCGCGCCACTTCTCGCGAGGGCTCTCATCCGGCGCGCGTTCATCGGGCTCGTTCTTCACATGGACCGTGGTGGCATTGGTTTCGACAAGGAAGCGCTCCGCGAGTCGCGATGTGCAGGTGGTCGCATCGACATGAGCGGGCGCGTGCTTGTTGCGGACGAACCGCACGTTGATGGGAGTGGGCGTCGAGCATGGCCTCGCGATGGATGCGCGCGGCGCCCGACCGGCGCGCCGACCTGGATGCTTGCGGAGTCGATGACCGGACCCATGTGGATGTGAGCACGGCATGTGACGGGCGGATGCCGGTCGCTCACGCGACTGGCCCAGGTCCCCGTTCCACGTGGAACGAGACGCTCGGCATGCTCATGCGTCGTGGCGGCGGACACGTCTGGTCGTGGGTGTGGCTCAGGCCCCATGAGCGTTGAGCGTGGGCATCTCTGCACACGGCATCAGGGAGAACTGGTGGCGCCGGTGCTCATGCTCGGGACATCGCGTGGTCCGGGGGCCGAAACGTGGGTGACGGTCGTCAGTTGTTCGCGAGCCCAGCCAGTGGCGACCTCGTCTTCGACCTGGCGCTCGTTCCACGTGGAATGTGGAGCGCCTCACCTCAGAAGCAGTCGTCAGTTGTTCGCGTGCTCACCCACGTGATCGCGCCGCACGGCGCGCGGGGAACTGCGAGCACACGGCTTCGATGAGCGCTCATCCACCTTGGTCGGGCCGTTCCACGTGGAACAGGAAGATGGATGCGCAGGCCGTCGTACTGACCGGAGTGGCTTGCTCAATCGCGGTGCCACCGCCGTTCCCTGTTGAGCGAGAAGGCGCGAACTCGTGGTCCCGTTGAACGGACGCGACGTGCTCATGCGCGGGCCCTTTGCTGTTCCACGTGGAACGGGGAGCAGGGAACGAACTGTTGCTCGTCCCTTCATCGTGCCCAGCGAAGAAGGAAGGAGGGAGTGCATGGCCGCGTTGGACGAACGTGGCTGGCTCATGCGCGATGCCTCTCGTGGTTCCACGTGGAACAGGAAGAAGGGACGCGCAGGTGGCCACGCCGAGCGGGTTCGGCTCGCTCATACGCGATGCCTCTCGTGGTCCCACGCAGAACAGGAAGGAGGCGTTGGTACGCGCTCCCGCTGAGCGGGTGCGGCTTGTTCATGCGCGATGCCTGCCGTGGTTCCACGTGGAACACAGGGAGGGCGAAGCCACGTGGTCGCGCTGAACGAGTTCGGTTCGTTCATGCGTGATGACCTAGCGGCTCCATGCGGAGGAGGAAGAGGTGTTGGTACGCGCTCCCGCTGAACAGGTTCGGCATGGCACATGCGCGATGCCTGTCGTGGTTCCACGTGGAACAGGGGAGGGCGAAGCCACGTGGTCGCGCTGAACGAGTTCGGTTCGTCCATGCGCGATGACCTCCGCGGTTCCATGTGGTGGATTAAGAGGTGTTGGTGCGTGGCTGCGCGAAGCGGGTGTGGCTTGCACATGCGCGATGCCTGTCGTGGTTCCACGTGGAACAGGGGAGGGCGAAACCACGTGGTCGCGCTGAACGACTTCGGTTCGTTCATGCGCGATGGCCTCCACGGTTCCATGCGGAGGAGGAAGAGGTGTTGGTGCGTGGCTGCGCGAAGTGGGGGCGGCTTGCACATGCGCGATGCCTGTCGTGGTTCCACATGGAACAGGGAGACGGCACAAGCGCGTGGTCGTGCTGAACGAGTTCGACTCGCCCATGCGGAGAAGGAAGATGTGTTGGCGCATGGCCTCGCTGAGCGGGTGCGGCTCGCCCATGCGCGATGCCCGTTGCCGTCCATGTGGTGCGGGAGCTGGAAGTGCGCGGCGCGGTCTGATGCGTGCGCAGTTCTTCTGCCTGACCGTTCCACGTGGAACAGCGAGACGGCGTGGACTCATCGACATGGGCACATTGCTGGGAGGCGCGAACGCTGGATGTCAGTGCGCGGAGCCCGTTGCTCGTTCCACGTGGAACATGGCCGGGGCTGTGACCATGTCAGCGCGGAGAACAGGCGCCGTTCGCTCATGTGCTCGAGTCATCCTTCGTTCCACGTGGAACACGGAGGCCATGAGTGAGTGGCCGCAGTGCCGCGAGGCCGTGTGAACACGCGCAGCGCTCGCTACCCGTTCCACGTGGAACATGGAGACGCTGTTCCTGAGGGTGATGCGCGAGCTCCTGCTTCTTCGCGTGCTCAGTTCATGGCGTGCTCCACGTGGAACGCCGCGGCGATGGGCAGGCTGGCGTGTTGAGCGCGGTTGGTTCGCTCAAGTGCGTGCTCAGTTCCACGTGGAACATGCGGACGCCATGGGCGTGCTCAACTGCGCTGCTTCGAAGCGTTCCACGTGGAACGTGGGTGGCCGCAGCGGCACGCCAACACGGCGGATGAGCGTGCCGCAGTTCTTGGTAGCGCCTCATCACGTGTTCCACGTGGAACGTGGACGCGGCTCATCGAAGCGGACGAAGCCACGTGGTTCGCCGCTTCTTGGGCTCCCAGTTCATGGATGCGTTGGCCGACTTGCACGCGCGAGAAGCACGCTGCTTGTTCCACGTGGAACGCGAACGTGTGGCGTGTACCCGTGCGTGTGCGCGGTGCATCGCCAGTTCCACGTGGAACGTGGGCACGGCTCGGGCGCGAACTCGCGAGCCATGGAGGAGCTTGGTCGTGGGCTGGTTCGGTGGCGCGCGTTCCACGTGGAACGCGGCGACCCGCCATCCCTGGTGTTGGCCAGCGCCGATGCGCAGCGGCCTTCGCCTTGCTCCATCTTCCAGATGGCTCGGCCTGCGCACCTCTTCATCAATCACCGCGTGGTGGCGTTCCCGCGAGTTCGCGAACGCGTGTTCCACGTGGAACGAAGAAGCGGCGCATGAGGTGCTTCTTCGCGGTGGTTGGAGGCCGCCGCTCGGCCTGCGCACTTCGCGGGGGCGTGATGGTGGTGGGGCGCCTGCTCACCGAATCGATGCGCGCATGCGCTTCGCGTGGCGTGAGTTCCCGGCGCTTGGTGGGAAGGATGCGCGTGCTGATGTGTGGACCTCCGCGAAACGGATGGAGCGACTGCTCATGTGCGGGTTGCTTAGCGCCTGTTCCACGTGGAACGCGGGATGGGTTGATGGCGGGCACGAGCGCAGCTCCGGAGAGTTCGCTGACGGCTCCGCGTTCAGGCTCGTGATGCGCTCATGGCTCATGGAGTGGTGAGTGCTCCACCGTGTGGCGTGGAGAGGTGGTCGCAAGGAGGCCCGCGCTCGTCCACCATCCAGTGCCTGCTCCACGTGGGACGCCTGATGCGCTTCGTGATGCATGGAGGCCTCAGATGGGGGCTCTGATTGGCGGCCAGTGGAGCCGCCTTGATGCACGCGCTCCATGTGGAGCGCCCGTGCGCGGTGCAGCGCCAACCACGCAGGCAGTCCGGTGCACATGCTGATGGGGATTCTTGGGCAGTGCCGGTCGTGCGTTGGGCGGGCTCCATCCCGGCGCTCCGCCCTGAAGCACCCACGGCTCTTCGACATCTGTGCTGAACGCGGGGCGTTCCACGTGGAACGCGTCGAACGTCGAAGTGGTGCTGACGCTGCGTTGCTGCGTCCCCGCGCACGTCGCTTGGTGCGCGCGAGGGATGCGAGCTTCAGGTGGAGCCGGCAGTGAGGACTGGCGATGGCGTGGGTGGCCGCATCGGCGCGAGCGGATGTCCTGCTGTGCTCGGGTGCGCTTCGGGTGAGCTGCGAGCCCAAGTGGAGCAGGTGGCGCGGGCTGGCGAAGATGCGAATGGCCGCACCGTCACGAGTGCAGAGCGCTCCATGCTCGGGTGCGCTGCGAACTCAAGTGGAGCGGATGGTGAGGACTGGCGAAGGTGCGGATGGCTGCTCCGTCACGAGTGCAGAGCACCTCATGCTCGGGCGCGCTGCGAACTCAAGTGGAGCGGATGGTGAGGACTGGCGAAGGTGCGGATGGCTGCACCGTCACGAGTGCAGAGCACCCCATCCTCGGGTGCGCTGCGAACTCAAGTGGAGCAGGTGGCGCGGGCTGGCGAAGGCTCGGATGCGGCACCGTCACGAGTGCAGGGCACACCATGCTCGGGTGCGCTGCGAACTCAAGTGAAGCAGGTGGTGACGACTGGCGGTGGCGCTGATGACCGCATCGGGGCGAGCGGATGTCCTGCTGTGCTCGGGGAGCTGCGAGCCCAAGTGGTGCAGGTGGTGACGACTTGCGATGGCTGGGACTGCCGCATCGGTGAAAGCGCAGGCCACCACATGCTCGGACGAGCTGCGAGTTCAGCGGGTGTGGTTGGTTCAGACCGGCGGTAGCTGCCACTGCCGCGTTCGACTCGGCCAGATGATGCCGCCTCGTTCCCGCGCGGATGGGACGCGATGGCGGTGTGGAAAGTGGGGCGAGGACTGACGGCGACGCGGACCGTCGTATCCGGACGACCGCATGTCGCCGGGGGGCGCGGGGATGCGGTGCGAGGTCCCGTGGAGCTTGGGGGGCTACCGGCGACAGCTCGAACTGCGGCATCGACACCGCCGCACGCTGTCCTGAGGTGATGGTCACCAGGTGCGAGGAGTCCCGTATGGGGCTCGCGGCGACGGTGGACAGTGACTTGAACTGCCGCATCGGCGCGGCTGCTCACTATCGGGAACGCACTCGCGATGAGGTGCGAGTCCAAGGGATGGAGCCCGTGGCGCGGATGGGGGGGTGCGGACTGTCTCGCTGGCAAACCTGCATGTCGTCCGAGTTCATGCGCAACGAGGCGCGAGGTTCGAGCCGATGGTACAGACGGCGAGAAGTCGTGCTGACGTGGATTGGCTGCGGCGTCGGTATGGCCGCGTGGCGTTTTGAAGCGATGGGCATGAGACGCGCGTTCCGCGGGGAACAGTCGACGCGGAGCGGCTGCAACTCAGACCGGGGAACTCAGGGGTTCGCCGTCCGGAGTCCATGCTCACCGAGACGTGAATGGCTCGTGATGCAGTCGGCGAGACATGGTGGCAACTCAGCCTGCGACGTCCGTAGGGCCGCAGGTCGTTCGGAACTCATGATCACCAAGGCGCGAGTTCCGTGTGACGCTGCCGACGAGGCCCGACGGCAACTCGCACCGTGACGTCAGCCCGGCCACACGCGGTCCGGAGTCTCTGCGCGCCGAGGCGCGAGTGTCGCGTGATGCAGTCTGCGAGGACTGGAGCCGCCGCAGACCGCGACGTCGCCCGGCCACATGCGGTCCGGAGTTCATGCTCATCAATGCCGAGGTTCGTGTGGCTCAGATGGCAGGGACATGCGGCCACTCATCGCGGCTTGCGGATGACGCGAGCAGGCGGAGACTGTTGAGTGAGAGGAGGTACCGCCTGCCATGTCTGGTACGCATTCGCTCGGCCTGCGCGAGCGGTCCATTGCAGCCTGGCAAGAGAGTCCCCCACCCCTCCAGGCGGCCATTTCTCCGCGCGATGCAGCCGGTGGGTTGGCCCACCGGGGCGACGCAATCGCTCAGCCCTTTTGAGGCACGCGATGAGGAGAGGCGCCCCAAGGGCCGGGGCGCACCTCGGCAGCTCGCTGTTCGGAAATGTCGGGGGTTTTGAGCCGCGAAATCTCCCGACATTTCCGAACAGCGAGCTACGGGAGTGACTCCGGCTCCCCCGGCGCGAGGGGCATCCTGTGGGGGCGCGCGGTCCGTTCAGCATGCAATCCACCACGGAGGTGATGGCATCCATGCGCGCCGTGCACTCACGAGGTGCCTCCGCGCTCATGCACTCCTACGCGAACCGCTCCGTCCTGCTGTCGCTCGTCCTGCCCTGCCTGGCGCTCGCGAGGCCCTTGGGCGACACGTCGCGGGGAGTTCGCCCACCGCAGCGGCTCCGTCGCTCAGCTCATCTGCGCTGCGCGATCAGACTCCGGCACCGGTACGGCGGCACCTCTTCCAGAGCTCATGGGCAACGAAGTGCGAGTCCCGTGTGGTGCAAGTGGCGAGTACGGACTGCCCTCGTGCTGCTGCATCGGTACGGTGGAAGTTTGTCGGGCGCCCCGGCTCAGCGGGATGTGAGTTCCGTGTGGAGAGTCGGTGTGGACGAGCAGCAAGTCGGGCCACGTCGTCGGCACGGTCGCATGTCACCCTGAAGCTCTGGCTCAATGCAGAACCGGGCTCAATGTGGCCGCGGAGAAGCTGCGACCCACATCACTCCGTCCCGCTCAGTGGTGCGCTATCTGGTCCCTGTTCCTGATGGGGAATCAGGGCACCTCGGTTGATGCATCGATGTGACGGCATGCTGCCTCGCGATTCGTGAGGTGCTCAGTGGGCGTGGATCTCCAGGTGATGCCACCGGATGCAGAACCTCATCGATGCGACGTCTGGCGCTGCGTACCCAGCTCGAGCGGTCCGGCTCCGGCACCCTCGGAGGGCGCGAAACGAACTCGCCGTGGTTGGCGAAGTCCGATGGAGTTCCTCGCCTGCCGCCATTGGATGCGTGTCCCTGATGAACATCCCTGCGACGGAAACCTCGTGTAGGTGTGAGTCGCCATCCGCATCGCCGTTCGTCGCGGCGTGCTCCGGCTCGAACGCTGCCCGTCCCGAGTGGTGAGTCCGTTGAGCTGGGCCGACAAGTGGACTGACCTCGTCGATGCGATGCCCGCGGTCGTTGGCGGATGTGAGGGGGGGATGGGGCCTCGCCTGAAGTCTGCTTCGATCATGTGACTTGGTCAGACGCGTCGCGCGCGGTTCCAAGAGAGTAGGGCTTCGCGGCGGGAGTCCGCGGCCAAGGGGGGGAACCGATGTGCGTGGCCATGTGGACCGCTGGCGGCGAGGCGCATGCGGACGGCTGACATCGAGGCTCATGTGAAACCACCGTCACCATGCGCAGGACGCGCTCGCCCGTTCCACGCGGAACATGAGGAGGCGTGTCATCGTCACCCGAACCGGTGATTCATCGACGCGTGCAGGTTGCACTCGGCATGGCCTGGACCGCTTCAACACGCGTCACATGGGGTGACGGCATGGCTCCACTGTTCGGCATGGGCGCTTCCAGTCGGGTGCGCGAGGTCGCTGCACTCATCTGGCTGACCGCGCGCATCCCGGAAGGGACGCTCAGCAACGGTGCCGCATCGCGCGGGCGAGAAATCGCAGCTGAAGTGCCAAGGTCTCGCTGGTACCGGCGCTGCGCGGGTCTACGAGGCGGTGCATCGGTTGCTCCACGCAGATGGGTAGCGCCAAGCCAGTCGGATGCGGCACTACCGGACCGAACACTGCCAAGGGCACCGCGTCGTTCCCGAGGACGGCCCGCCACCGATAGCGTGTGATGCGTTGAAGAATCGCGCGTGCCTCCCGTCCGCGAACCGGTAACCCCGACCGCAGCCTCACGCGGGCATCGTGCGAAACGCACCCGCTGCCCGCGACAGCATCACCGCGTGAGGACAGGACCCTCGGACGCACGCGGCGGTCCGAAACGCGCGGCTGCATCCACGTTCAGCCAACTCAGAAGCCCCGTCGCGCGTGCGAATGCGACGCACGTTCGTCGCCTCCGCTCGAAGTCCACCGCCGCCGACCCCCTGAAAACTGGCTCAAAGGTCCGCGAACCCCGCGAACAGACTCGGCACCTTTTATTCCGCGAGGGCGTCCTTCCCGCCTGCTCACTCGCTGCACGGCCGCGGGGTTCCACGAGGAACACGCCCTCTCCAGCCTGGGGCGCCGTGGCCACGGCGGGGCGGAACAGGTGCGGCCCGGTGGGGGCCCCACGGACCGGCGGCTCGGCCGCATCATTATATAGGGGGCTGACACGGGCCCTCCGTGGCCCCGTTCGACTGGCACCCCGGCGCACCGCCTCCATATATAAGGAGGCACACCCGGCCAGCCTCCAGGCCTCTTCCGGGCACCCGCAACCGGCCTCCAGGTCCGCGCAAACCCCCGAGAAGAGAGCAGGGAAGCAAGGCTCGCCGTGAATTTGATCCGATACCAAACCGCGTGCTAGCAGCGTGGATCAGCGCGCAACCGTGCACTGCATCACGCGCGGGGCCCTGGCCTACGGCCGGGGAGAGAGAGGATGGGCCACCGTGGGTCGTATCATCTGCATCTCCAACCAGAAGGGCGGCGTCGGGAAGACCACCACCGCCATCAACCTCGCCGCGAGCCTGGCCTCCGCGGAGCGCCGCACGTTGCTGGTGGACATGGACCCGCAGGGCAACGCGGGCAGTGGCCTGGGCATCAAGCAGGACAACATCACCGGCACCATCTACGAAGCGCTGCTCAATGACCGGCCCATCCAGGAGCTGCTCCACCCCACGGAGCTGCGCTACCTCCAGGTGGTGCCCGCCACGCCGGACCTCACCGGCGCCGAGGTCGAGCTGGTCAACCAGGACAACCGCGAGTTCCGTCTCCGCGACGCCCTGCGCCCGCTGGCCTCCGAATACGACTACATCATCATCGACTGTCCGCCGTCGCTCGGCCTGCTGACGCTCAACGCGCTGGCCGCCGCGGACTCCGTCCTCATCCCTCTCCAGTGCGAGTACTACGCGCTCGAGGGACTCTCGCAGCTCACCCACACCATCGACCTGGTGAAGCAGGGCCTCAACCCGGACTTGAAGATGGAGGGCATCCTCCTCACCATGTTCGACTCGCGGGCCAACATCGCCCATCAGGTCGTCGAAGAGGTGCGCGGGTACTTCAAGAAGCAGGTGTTCGAGGTCATCGTGCCGCGCAACGTGCGCCTGTCCGAGTGCCCCTCCTTCGGAAAGCCCATCATCCTGTACGACATCAAGTCGAAGGGGTGTGAGAGCTACCTCGCGCTGGGCCGCGAGCTGATGAAGCGGGACACTCCCAAGAGCCCTCGCAGGCGCGTGGCTTGAGCCGCGCCCTGGCTGGAGTCACGACGTGGTGAAAGCAGACATGCAGAAGCGGGCCCTGGGGCGCGGGCTGTCCGCCCTCATCCCCCAGGCGGGCGCCACCGGGGCCGGCAAGGGCGAGCAGGCCCCGAAGGCCGGCGTCCTCAAGCTCCCCATCGAGTCCATCCACCGCGACAAGGACCAGCCGCGCCGCTACTTCGACGAGGAGAAGCTCAAGGAACTCACCGAGTCCATCAAGGCGCAGGGGGTGCTCCAGCCCATCCTCGTCCGCAAGGACAGTGACGGCTACCGCATCATCGCGGGCGAGCGGCGCTGGCGCGCGTCCCAGGCCGCTGGCCTCAAGGAAGTGCCCGCCATCGTCCGCGACGTGACGGAGGTCCAGGCCTTCGAGCTGGCGCTGGTGGAGAACCTCCAGCGCTCGGACCTGAACCCCATCGAAGAGGCGGAGGGCTACAAGCGCCTGGTGGAGGAGTTCAAGCTCACGCAGGAGCAGGTCAGCGTGCGCGTGGGCAAGGAGCGCTCCACGGTGGCCAACGCCCTGCGCTTGCTGGCGCTGCCCGCGGACGTCAAGGGCATGGTGGCGGATGGCTCGCTCAGCATGGGCCATGCGCGCGCGCTCCTGGGCGTGCCCCGGCTGCCGGAGCTGCAGAACCTGGCCAAGCAAGTCGCGGACAAGAAGCTCTCCGTGCGTGACACGGAGCGGCTGGTCCAGCAGAGTCGCTCCAGCGGGAAGAAGGACGCGGGCAAGGCGGCACCGAAGCAGAGCCCGCAGGTGAAGGCACTGGTGGAGGAGCTTCAGCGGCGACTGGGTACCAAGGTCCGGCTCACCGAACGAAGCCCCGGAAAGGGCACCATCGAGGTGGACTTCTTCTCGTACGATGACCTCGACCGGCTCTTGAAGCTTCTCAGGAAGGAGTAGGACGTGGCGCTCCTTGGCGGGAAAAAAGACGAATCATCCAGCAAGCCTCTGTTCAGGCGGGAGGAGGAATCCGTGTCGCAGCGTTCTGGTGAGGTCCACACGCTCCTGGGCAAGGGGAGCGAGTTCGAAGGGAAGCTGACCTTCGAAGGGCAGGTCCGTATCGACGGCAAGTTCCAGGGGCAGATCATCACCAAGGACGTGCTCGTCATTGGGGATGGCGCCAAGGTCCAGGCCGAAATCCAGGCTGGCACCGTCATCATCAACGGCCAGGTCGAAGGCAATGTGAAGGCGACGCAGATCATCGAGCTGAAGACGCCCGGCCGCGTGAAGGGCAACCTCGAGACGCCGTCGCTGTCCATGGACCGCGGTGTCATCTTCGAGGGCTCGCTGAAGATGGAGAACCTGGGCACCGCTGGCGCCCGGCCGCCTCCGCCTCCGGGTGGCGAGAAGAAGTAGACGTGCGTTCCTGGAAGCACATGGCGCCAGCCTCACTGCTGGCGCTCACCCTCCTGGGCGGCTGCAAGGGCTGTGGCCAGGAGGATGCTGCTTCCGGCACCGGAGAGGGTGACGGCCGTCCGTCCTCCATCCGCTCCGGTGTGAAGGTGCCGCTGCCGGACGGCTGGTCCGCGCTGGTCGCGCCGGATGAGAGCTTCCAGGCGGGCCCGCCCGGCCGGCCCGTGTTGCGGGTGGACCTGCGGCGCGGGGACGGCGAGCAACTGCCCTCCGTGGACACCCTGGCCGACCGCGTCCGCGAGGAGCTGAAGGACTTCGAGCTCTCGCTGGACCAGGAAGAAGAGACGGAGCGCTACTCGCTGCTGCGCATCACCCTGGCGCCCAAGCTGGCGGATGGGGGCGTGGGCCCGGAAGCCCCTGGCTTCTTCGGCGCGCGGCGCGTGGGCAACGACTTGTTCCTCTGTGCCAGCCTGCCGGGCGCGTCCGCCGAGGATGTGCTGCGTGCCACCGAGGCCTGCCGCGAAATCCAGGTCCAGGGCGCGCTGCCATAGCGAGCAGCACCGCGCGTCCAAGGCAATCACACGTCGAGGCAGGTGGGAGTGTCACCTCCTGGCGGAGTCGATGCAGGCGGGCAGGCTTCCGTTACCGCCTCGTGAACATCTGGCGCGGCTCGGGTGTCCCAACGTTATGCATTTCAGGGTGCACTTCCGTGCACGCCACGCCGACATTGACGCTCAGGGACTTCCCCTGGCCGTCACGAATCTCTAACCTCACCCCTCCCGGACTGCGTTGGGTGCTCGCCTCGGACCCATCCAGGACCTCCACGCAGTGCCCTCGCAAGGAGTCCCCGCATGTCGTTCTCCGGAATGCTCCCCCTCCCGTTCGCCACCGTGGACATCGCACCCGTGGGAGAGCAGCTGATCGCCGTGGGCGGCCTCGTGGTCGCCGGGCTGGGGGCGCTCTGGGCCGCCTGGACGCGGCCGTCCGCGCAGCCGGTGCCCATTCCCGTGCGTGGCGGCTCGTCGCGCCGCAACCCGCGTCGCTGAAGCACCGCGAAGGGCGCGAAGGCGGGGTGAGTCCCCGCCCCGCGCCCCTGAAAGCAGCACCCCGCCTCAGCGCTTGAAGGCCAGGGAGAGGGCGAAGTCGCCCGCGGCGTCCGTCCACCACTCGGCCAGCGTGAGTCCCGCGGCCGACAGCTCGGAGGCCACCTGCTGCTGGTGGAACTTGCAGCTCACCTCCGTGCGCAGCACCTCCCCTTCGGTGAAGTCCACCTGCTTGCGCAGCGTGGACAGCCACACCGACTGCGCGCGCCGGGACACCAGGCGCATCTCAATCCAGGCGTTCTTCTCGTCGAAGGGCGCGAAGTGCTCGAAGGCGTCCGGGTCGAAGTCCCCTCCCAGCTCGCGGTTGAGCACCTTGAGCACGTTGCGGTTGAACTCGGCCGTCACGCCCGCGCTGTCGTTGTAGGCGGCGTACAGCCGCTCGCGGTCCTTGATGAGGTCGGTGCCCAGGAGCAGCCCGTCTCCCGGCTGCAACCCGGCCGAGAGCTGCCGCAGGAAGAGCGCGCGCTGCGCCGGCTTCAGGTTGCCGATGGTGCCGCCCAGAAAGGCCACCAGCCGCCGGCCGCCGTTGGGGAGCTGGCCCAGGTGGTGCTCGAAGTCGCCCACCACCGCGTGCACGGTGATGCCCGGGTACTCGCGCGCCAGGCCCGACGCCGCGCGCCGCAGGAAGGCCTCGCTCACGTCGAAGGGGACGAAGCGCGCCAGCCGGCCCGCTTCCTCCAGCGCGTCCAGGAGCAGGCGCGTCTTCTCGCTGGTGCCGCTGCCCAGCTCGATGAGCGTGTCCGCGCCGCTCAAGCGGGCGATGTCACCGGCGTGGGCCAGCAGGATTTCCCGCTCGCGCCGCGTCGGGTAGTACTCCGGCAGCCGGGTGATGTCGTCGAAGAGCTGGCTGCCGCGCTCGTCATAGAGCCACTTGGGAGACAGCTCCTTGGGCGTGCCGCACAGGCCCTGGAGCGCCTCTTCCCGCAGGGCGCGCTTCGCGTCGCCCGGCTTCACGTAAACGTCCACCTGGACTCCCGGCGTGTGCTGCGCGTCTTCACCCGGAGTCGCCACCGTCGGTACCGTCGTCACCCGCATCGCCTCACCTCACCTCGCGTTCCGTGCACAGCGGAAGCCGGCGAAAATCTGCCGGCGGTTGGGGAAGTCCCAATTGCGGAAGCCGTTGCGCACCGCGACGGGTGCGCTGGCCCACGCGCCTCCCCGGAGAACCTTGTAGGACTCACCGAAGAACACCTCCGAGTACTCGGGGTACGGGAAGGCGCTGAAGCCCGCGTAGGGGCGGAAGTCGCTCGCGGTCCATTCCCACACGTCGCCCAGCAGTCCCCAGACGCCGTCCTGGCTGACGCCCTGTGGGTAGCTGCCCACCGGCGCGGGGCCCCATGTGCTTCCGTCCAGGTTGGCGTGGGCCCGGGTGGGCGGCGTGTCGCCCCAGGGGTACTCGCGGGGGCGGCCGTCACTGCCGCGCGCGGCCTTCTCCCACTCGGCCTCGGTGGGCAGCCGCTTGCCGGCCCAGCGCGCGTAGGCGTCCGCCTCGTACCAGCACACGTGCTGCACGGGCTCGTCCTTGGGCAGCGGCTCCACCTGGCCGAAGCGCCGCCGCAGCCAGGTGTGGTGGCCCTGGGGCAGCCAGAAGCCCGGGGACTTCAGCCCTTCTGCCTGGATGACCTCCCAGCCCTTGGGGTGCCACCAGCGCGGGTCCTCGTAGCCACCCGCCTCCACGAAGACGAGGTAGTCGCCGTTGGTGACGGGGTGCGCGTCCATCAGGAACGGAGCGACGTGCTGGGAGAACGCGGGCCGCTCGTTGTCGTAGGCCCACGGCGACGTGCTGCCCAGCCGCACCTCGCCGCCGGGGATGAAGACCTCCGCCTGCGGCACGGCGCCGGGCCGGGGCCGCGGGCGCGCCGAGGGCACGTGGTACGCCGGCGACGTCATGAGTTGCAGCGTGGCGGCCAGCGTCTCCGCGTGCTGCTGTTCGTGCTGCGCCACCATGCCGAAGACGTAGCCGCCGGCCAGCAGCGGCGCGGTGCTGTCCTCGGGCAGCCGGTGCAGGTGCTCGCGCACCGCCGCACGCACGCGCCGCGCGTAGGCGAAGGCGGCCTCGGGTGGCAGCAGCGGCAGCTCGGCGCGCGTGGAGCGCGGGTGCCGGAAGGCGTCATAGATGGCGTCGAACGCCGGGTCGGTGATGGCCGGCGCCCCCAGCGCCCGGAGCAGCCACTGCTCCTCGTAGTTGGCCACGTGCGCCACGTCCCAGATGAGCGGCGACATGAGCGGCGAATGCTGACGGCGCAGCTCGTCCTCGGGCAGCCCGCCGAGCATCGCCAGCACGCGCGCGCGCGCCGTCTCCAGCTCGGTCCAGGCACGGGACTTCCAGCGTGGATGGGCCCCGCCTTCCTCTCGCGGGTGACTCCGTTCCTCGGCCATTTGGAACATCACCCGTCCAAGGTAGGGAGGCGCCCGGCGCGGAGGTAAGCCCCCGCCTCACCGGCGCCCGAGCGGCTCGTGAAGGAGCGCACGTTGCCCGCGCGCCCCCAACGCCTTGTCTCTACGCCGGGCGTGGAGCCTCGTCCCGGGGCCAACCGAGAAATCCACAAAGAAAGTTGAAGCTCAAACACTCTCCCCGGCCACGAGCGGATCCGCTCAAGGCTCGTTGGGGACGCGGGCGAGGCCGAGCAGGGTGAGCGTGCGTGAGCGTTCGTCCCACGCGTACTCCAGCTCCAGCCCATGCTGCGGCACGACATGCCGCGCCACCAGGCCGTTGGCCGCTGGGGGCTCGCGCAGGGCCGGGTCGCCCAGGCGCTCCAGCACCTGCTGGAGTGCATGGAACGTCTCCGCCGTCATGCGGCCCACCTCCCGCCACGCTTGGGGCGCGTAATGCACGCGGTGAGGGCCCTGTCGTTGGCGGAGCTGCGGCATATCCCGGTGGTCCTTCGTCCTTTCCGGGATGCTTCGTATGCCAACGGCGTGCCCACCCTCCGTCGCTTGGATTTTCAACAAGCTGGGGCAGGTGCGGGGTGACCCGGGCTGCAGGAGTTACAGGCTGGCGACAGCGGAGGCAGAAGAAAGGACAGGCTCGAAGTCCCGGGAGTCACTGTTTGGCGGCCTTTCGGGGGCCGCCTGGCCGGGTCCCATCCGAGGGTGCGTGACGCGAATGTCCCGGGAGCGGGGCGCGGCTTGGAAATGCGAGGCCGGCCCGGTGGCCGGCCAGGGAGGCGGCGTCGCGGACCCCCGCCGCGTCGTGGCTGCCCGCCTGTGCCGGGCATGCCCAGGTTGAACGCAGGGCCGAGCATGCGGCGGGCCCTGGCAAGGAGGAAGGATGGCTCGGCGGAGGTACACACCCTGGTCCGCCACCAATGGCCTGCTCTTTGGCATGGCCGCGGGCGTGGTGCTGGCATTGGCGGAGGTGGTGCTGGCGGTGGCGTCGGGGGACAACCCGATGCGTCCGGTGCGCATGTCCGCTGGGGTGCTCCTGGGGCCGTCCGCCTTCACGGCCTCGGTCTCCGACAGCACGGCCCTGCTGCTGGGCATGGGCGTCCACCTGCTGATTTCCGCGGTGGTGGGGCTCTTCTACTCCGTGCTGGATGCGTTCCTGCCGCCAGACGGGCGCAGCCGCTGGGAGTTCCAGGCCGCGGTGGGGATGCTCTACGGCCTCTTCGTGTGGCTGGTGAACTTCCAGTTCATCGGACGTGGCTCGTATCCGTGGTTCCTGGACGTGCCGCAGTTCCCCCAGATTGTGTTGCACGCCTTCTTCCTGGGACTGCCGCTGGCGTCGCTGTTCACCGCCGCGGAGCGTCGCCGGCTGCTGCTGGATGCGGCGGAGAGCACCCCCGCTCGCTGAGGCGCGCGAGCGCTTTGAAAAAACGCGGAAGGTATGGTGAAAGTACCCGACCTTGAGGGTTAGCTGGGCCGGCCCTTCTTCCGTGGACTGATACACGCATGGACACAGAACTGGCGAGCATGCTGGGGGCCGCGTCGAGGGCCGCCCGGGTGCGGATGGGGCTGACGCAGGCGGACGTCGCCGAGCGCATTGGCATGGCGTCGGAGGTGTACGGGCGGTTGGAGCGCGGCCACATGCTGCCCAGCGTCCAGAACCTGCGCCGGCTGTGCATGGTGCTGAACGTGCCTCCTCACGAACTGCTGGGCCTGGGCGAGGGCTTCACCGCCCCGCCGCCGGTGAAGGAGAAGGCCGCCGCGAAGAATCGCGAGGAGGACACGCCGGAGATGCGGCGGCTGATGCGCAACCTGCGCAAGCTGACGGCGGTGCAGTTGAAGCTGATGAACCTGATCGCCTCGGCGATGCAGCACAAGAAGAAGTAGCCTACGGCTGGTTCCGCGTGACGAAGGGGAACGTCTGGATGGCGAAGTTCCCCGCCGGGTCGTCCATCCACACCTCCACGGTGTGCTCGCCGTCCACCAGCTCGCGTGTGTCCAGCTCCGCCGTCCAGGTGCCGTCCGGCTGGAGCGTGGCGGCCCGGATGCCGGAGCCATCCCGCGTGAAGGCCACCCACCGCACGCCGCTCACCGCGTCCGTCACCCGCGCGGTGATGTGAATCACGCCGCGGTACGTCTGCCCCGGCACCGGCAGCAGCAGTGAGGCCACCGGCGCGGCGTCGTCGTAGCGCACCGTGCGGGACAGCGTGGTGCGCATGCCCGTCTCGCTCGTCACGTCGATGGTGAACGCGTTGTCCCCGGGCACCAGGTCCAGCGTCGCCTGCACGCCGCCGCCACCCCGGGGCAGCGTGTACGTCCGCCCCGTGGACAGCGTCACCGTGGTGGCGGACGCGGAGTACACGCCGATGTCGTAGGGCATCGTGTTTCCCGGCTGCGGCCCGACGAGCCACCCATCCGGCAGGCCCGTGGACACCCACGGCGCCTCCGCGTCCACCCACACCGTCAGCATCCGCTCCGTGACGTGGCCCACCGAATCCGTGGCTCGCACCAGGATGAGGTTCTCCCCTGGCCACAGGTCCACCCGGTGCGTCACGTCCCCGCCGCCCGCGGGCACGTCCGTCACCTGTACCCAGTTGGTCTCCACGCGCACCGGCGACCAGTCACGCACCACCATCCGCACGTCCACGCTGTAGGAACGAATGGCCGCGCCGTTGGCCGGTGAGAGGAAGGTGAGCTCTGGCGCGGTGTTGTCCACCATGACCACGGCCTCCTCGCTGGCGATGCCGCCGAACGAGTCGGTGGCCACCAGCCGGATGACGTTGGGCCCGTCCACCAGCGGCAGCACCGTGTCCACGTAGCCGCCGCTGGGGTCGGGGGCCACCGGGTGGCTGACGCCCTGGATGACGAAGGTGGCCGAGTCGATTTCCGCGCCCGCCGCCAGCGGAGTGACGAAGCCGCACACCTCCAGCGTCAGCGCGTCCGTGAAGCCCGGCAGTCCGCACAGCGTCACCGACGGCGCGGGGAAGGGGGACGGATGCACCTCCACCGCGAACGACGCGGAGCTGCCCAGCCGGTTCTCCCGCGCGGGCGCCAGCGTCACGCCCGAGTACACCGCGCGCAGGTCCTGCACGCCCAGCTCGCTCCAGGTGGAGGCGCGCGGACGCCACACGAAGGAGTAGACGCCGTCCCCGTCCGCGTCGTTGTCCGCGCCCACCGTGACGCCCGCCACGGAGAACGTCACCACGCCCATGCCCGGGCCTCGCGCTTCCCAGCCGCGGTCATCCACCACGCGCGCGGACAGGATGTTGTTCAGCGCCACCGTGAGCTGTCCGTCCACGGGCGAAAGCAGCGTGGTGGTGGTGGGCACGCCATCGGTGGGCGGCGGCGGGTTGGTGTAGGTGGTGACGCGCACCGAGCCCTTCACCCCCTCCGCTTCCTGGGAGGCCGCCACCACCATGACGTCCGAGGTGAGCGACGGCTCCAGCCCCTCCGGCGCGGTGATGGTGAGCGTGAGGGTGGCCTCGGTGTCCGGTGCCAGCTCCAACGTCGTGCGGCTCAGCGTCGCCGTCCAACCAGTGAGCCCGCCCTGGGTGCTCAGCCGGTAGCTGTCCGTCCGGTAGCCGTGGTTGCGCACCGTGACGGGGTAGGTGACGGACTGGATGCGTGGCAAATCATGTTCGAAGGGCCGGCGCGCCCCGCCGCTCACGGTGACGCTCACGCTGTAGTCGCCGAAGCACGCCAGCCCCAGCGAGGCGAAGGTGGTGGGGATGTCCGGATAGCGTGTGTCCGCGCCCCAGCTTCCGTTCACCGCCTGCCGTGCCTTGAGCCACTCCAGCGCTTCCGACATGCGCCCATCCGCGCCGGGCTTCCGGCCCGCGAGGCACAGCGCATACAGGGAGATGCCGGTGGCGAACTCATCCGGCACGTCGCCTTCCAGCGAGCCCCAGCCCGGCGCGCCTCCGCCCGCACGCGTGGACAGAAGCCGCGCGGCCAGGGTCTCCAGGGCCTGGGTGTTCACCGCGTTGGTGCCCGGGCCGGCGGCCTTGAGGCCCACCATGGCCCACGCCACCTGGTGCGTGTAGCGCTGGCCGTCGGTGGCCGGGCCGTCCGTCCAGTCGTTCATGTGCGCGCGCACGTACGCGGCGGCGCGGTCCAACGCGGCCTGGTACTGCGAGGCCTTGGCCGGGTCCACGCGCTGCCGGGCCTGGGCAATGGCCGTCATCATCCGCGCGGTGACGCCGACGTGGCCGTAGCCCACCGGGTAGAAGGGGAAGTCCTCGCGCCAGCGGCCGGTGGTCTCCTGCCGCGTCAGCGCCCAGTCCGCGGCCAGCACCAGCGCGTCCGAGTACCGCGTGCCCAGGTGTGCGTCGTAGCCCGCGAGCCCGAAGGCGGAGTAGCTCGTCTTCGCGTTGGGATAGAAGATGCCCTCGTGGAACCACGAGCCGTCCGCGCGTTGCTCGGAGACGAGCCGCCCGGTGATGAACTCCAGGTTCTCCCGGTTGGTGCGCCCGTTGTACGTGAGCGCGTCCAGGTCGTAGCCGGTGGTGCGCGCGTTCGCGAGGCCGAACAGCGCCGCGCCGTGGCGGTGACACGACGTGCAGCCGAAACGCACCGACCAGTTCGCTGCGTCCGCGCTGAGGTAGTTGATGGCGCGCTGCGCGGACTCGGCGTTGGTGGCCGCGCGTGCGGGCCCGGCGAGCAGCAGCCCTGCCAGCGCGACAAGGAAGAACGTGACGCGCGCGAGCGCGGCGCGCGGCAAGGCAGGAGAAGCGGCGTGTGAGGGCATGGGGGGCTCGCTCGAAGGATACCGCTCTGGGTATTCATGCAAGCAAAGCGCCCGAGGAAGTGAGCGCATGCCTGTCTTGGAGGCATGACAGCCATCATCTTCACGTGAGGGTCGCGCCCCACCCCGAGGCCACTTCGCCCCGAGGCAATCGAGACACATGCGCAATCCATGTTCATCGCGCTGACGCGCCGCGTGTACGGCTCCGGCGCGATTGACATGACACGCCAGACATTCGCTGGATGCCGTGCTGGCGGTGAATCACACGCATTCACACGTCAGGCATTGCCCGGCGTCATCGCGGTGCTTCGTCGGGGCGGTGCGCGTCGCCTGGGGGTGGTGCTTCGTTTCCAGGGACGGGCGTTTCCGGCGGCAGTTGTGGCAAGGGCCAGCCTTCGAACAGGGGCCACGCGCGGTACATGGCCCGGCGCTCCTCGGGTGTAAGGGGGCGGGCCATGTAC
>NZ_VHLC01000121.1:0-24808 GCF_006547355.1 Myxococcus sp. AB036A
GGCCTGACCGTGGAACGGCCGCCGCAGCAGCGCACCCCCACGGCCCCCCCGGGCATCATGGCCCGCACGGGCGGCGCGTCAGGCCCGGCCACCACCCGTCCGCCCCCGCCGGTTCCGGACAGCGCGATGCCCAGCCGGGCCGGTGTGGCGCCCACGGCACCGCGCCCTGCCCCTCCGGCCGCCTCCCGGTTCGGGCTCGCGGTCATCGCGGGCTCCACCCGGGGGCAGCGCTACAAGCTGCCTGTCACCGGTTGCGTCGTGGGCCGCCAGCGCGGCGCCATCCTGTTCGCGGACGACGCCTTCGTGTCGCCCCTACACGCCACCTTCCTGGTGAAGGATGGCGCGCTGTACGTGCGGGACGAGTCCAGCGCCTCGGGCGTCTTCGTCACTATTGGGGGCACGGAAGCCCTCACCCCGCGCACCCACTTCAGCGCGGGCCAGCGCCTGTTCCGTTTCACGGGCCGACTGGAGCCCCAGCCCCCCGTGACGGGACGCCCCGCCATCTACGGCGCCCCGGTGCCACTGGGGCAGGCCGTCTACGGTGTGGAGGAAATGCTCGTCGGTGGCCGGGCGGGACGCGCGGTGGTGACGGCGGCGCCGCTGCTCACCATCGGCCTGGCCCACTGTGACTTGAGCTTCCCCGGCGACGAGGGCCTCGCCGGCCGCCACTGCGAGCTGTCCCCAACGCCCACCGGTGCCCTGCTGAGGGACTTGTCCGGGGGCCTGGGCACCTATGTGCGCCTCGCGAGCGGCGTCGAGCGTCCGCTGCGTCCGGGAGACCGCGTCCGCCTGGGACAGCACGTGCTTCAGGTGGAGACGCTGGGCTGACGCGGGGCAGGTGCCCCGATGCTTCGTGCTCCGGGGCGGCAATCCGACACCGCCCCTCGTGACACGCCCGTCAGGGCGACGTGGGCTGCGCCACGGTGCCGTTCAGTCGCTGCTCGATGAGAGCACGCGCCTTGGAGGCGGGCTGCTCGCGCAGGTGACGATTCCACCAGCCCCGGGCCTCTTCCTTGTCCGGGTTCTGACGGTGCCAGTAGACCTCGCCCAGCTTCAGGGCCAGCTCCGGGTCACCACTGCGGCTGAAGGCCTCGCGGTACTTCGTCGCCGCCAGCCCCACGTCCGCGCGCTGCAGTGCCTTGTCACCCTCTCGCGCCAGCTCCAGCGCGCGCTCGACATTGCGCGCGCCCGAGACAATGGCCCGGTCATAGAGCGGCACGTCGGGGCTCGCGCCCACGGCGGAGTTGTTGGCCCCCGCCGGCACCGGTGCGTTCGTGGGCAGCGCGTAGGGCAGGTCCTGCGCGCCCCCGCTGCCCGCGCCCATGAAGAAGTAGTAGGCGAAGAAGCCCAGCGCGGCGACCACCAGCAGGATGGTCAGCGACTTGAAGAAGAACGCCACCCCGCTGCTGCCGCCGGCCCCCGGCTGCGTGTGGACCAGCGAGTCGGTGTGCTCACGCGTGGCGGCCATCGCGTCAGCGTTCGCGGGCAACGGTTCGAGCACACCCGGCAGGGCGCGCACCGTGGCCTCCATGGTCACTTCGTTGCCCCACCCGGGCAGCGTGGCATCCCGGACGTCACTCTGCGGACTGGCGGCGGACTTGCGCGGCAACGGCGCCAGTACCGCCGACGAGTTGGCCGAGCGCCGCGGCGCCGAGTCCATGCGGCGGCGCTCCTTGTCCACGGCCTGCAGCTCGGCCTTGAAGGCCTCGGCGCTGGCGGGCCGGTCCGCCGGGTTCTTGGACAGCGCCCGGAGGATGAGCCGCTCCATGGCCGGAGAGATTCGCGCATCCGGCCGGCGGCGGGTGGGCGGCGGCGGCTCCTCGGTCAGGTGCTTGGTGGCGAAGCCCACCGCCGAGTCCGACTCGAAGGGCAGCAGGCCCGTCATCAACTGGTAGAGGATGACGCCCACCGCATACAGGTCCGAGCGGTGGTCGAGCTGCGAGCCCCGCGCCTGCTCGGGCGACATGTATTCGGGGGTGCCGCACACGAAGCCCGCGCGGGTGAGCGCCGGACCGTCGTCCGTGGAGTCGGTGATCTTCGCGATGCCGAAGTCCAACACCTTGACGAAGTCGGGCTCGTTGCGTCGCGGCTCCACCATGATGTTCTCTGGCTTGAGGTCGCGGTGGATGACGCCGGCGCCGTGCGCGTCCGACAGCGCGCTCAGCACCTGGCTGACGATGCGCACCACGCGCCCCTCGTTCAGGGGCCACTCGCGGCTGAGAATCTGGTGCAGGTCCTGCCCCGCCACGTACTCCATGGCGATGAACAAGGCCCCGTCCTCGGCCTGGCCGAAGTCGAGCACGCTGATGGAGTTGGGGTGGTTGAGGCGGCTGGCGGCCTTGGCCTCGCGCTGGAAGCGCGCCACGGTGCGCTCGTCCGACAGGAGCGTGTGCCGCAGCACCTTCAGCACCACCACCTTGTCCAGGGAGAGCTGCCGGGCACGGAACACCTTGCCCATGCCGCCCTCGCCAATGAGGGCTTCGACCCGGTACTTGTAGGCAATCGTCTTGCCGACGTACTCGTCCGTATCGGGCGTACGCACGAGGGTCGCGCCACAGGCGGGACAGAAACGGGAAGATTCTTGGGCGTCAGCGCCGCAGGAGGGGCAGTGCAAGGAAACGATCCCCAAAGGGGTGGGACACCGACTTCATCACGCCGCTCGGGTGGGGGGCAAGCCGCGAGCAACGCAAGTCGAGCAACCGAGCCCCGGCCCTGGTACAACCCCTAGCCCTCCATGGACGCGATGGAATACTGCCCCCGCTGTGACACCGAAAATCCTCGGGACGCCTCCGTCTGCCGGGCTTGCGGCTCGCCGCTGCGCTCCGGAACGATGGTGATGGCCGTCGCCAGCGTCGCTTCGCGCCCGCAGGTCTCCATCCGCGTGGTGCGCGCCGATGGCGGCCCCGAGTCCGTCGTCCGCATGCAGCGCGACACCCTCACCTGCGGTCAGCAGGCGGACATCTCGCTCACGGACGACCCCTTCATCATGCCGCTCCAGGTCCGCTTCTTCTTCTCCGGCATCCGGCTGGCCGTGGAAGACGTGGGCGGCGCCAACGGCGTCTTCGTCCGCCTGCGCCAGGAGCGAGAGCTGCCCCCCGGCGGCGAGCTGCGCCTGGGACGCCAGCGGTTGGTGCTGGAGCCCATTCCCACCGCGGCCACGGGACCGGGCGGAACCCAGGTCTGGGGTTCACAGGATCCCGGCTACCGGCTGCGACTGGTGCAATTGCTGGAGGGAGGCCTGCGAGGCGGCGCCTTCCCCCTGCGCGAAGGCGACAATCTCCTGGGCCGCGAGCAAGGTGACCTCACCTTCCCCACGGACGGCTTCGTGTCCGGGCGGCACGCCGTGCTGACGGTGCGGCAGGACCGGCTGCAGGTCCGGGACGTGGGCTCGTCCAACGGCACCTTCATCCGCCTGTCGGGCCCGACCTTCGTGGACAACGGGGACCACTTCCTCATTGGCCGTCAGTTGCTGCGCGTGGAAATCCAAGCGCCCACGTCCTGAAATGCCAAGGGCCGCACGGGGGTATCCCCCGCGCGGCCCTCACGGCCTCGGTGCTCAGCCGTAGGATTTCTCCTTTTTCTCCTGCTCCTCCTTGCAGCGGATGCAAAGCGTCGTCACCGGGCGCGCATCCAGTCGCTTGGGCGAGATGTCCTCTTCACACCGCTCGCAGACACCGAAGGTGCCGTCCTCGATGCGGACCAGCGCCTTTTCGATCTTCTGCAACAGGAACTTCTCCCGGTCCCGCAGACGGAAGACCATTGACTGCGCATACTCGGAAGACGCCAGGTCGATCTCATCGGGAAGGTCGTCCGTATCGAAACTGGACTCCTCCACCAGGGTCTTCTTGGCGCTCTCGAGCAGGCTCGCCTTGCTGTCCTCGAGCATCTTCTTGTAACGCTTGAGATCTTTCTGGTTCACAGCCTTCGCTCCAGTTCAGCGAGGTTTTGGGGCCCTGCACCCCAAAAAAAGGGCCCGAAAGCTTCATTCATGAGGTCTTCAGTGTCAAGCTGACGTGGGTATGACCAAGGGTGAAGGGAGGGGCGTTTGACCGAGAACACGAAGTTTGATCGAGAGTTCCTGCGCTCGGCTCTCTCGTTGGCCGGCAAGAACGAAGTCGATCACTTCCTATATATCTGCGACACGCCCATTCCCGCCGAAGAGTTTCGCGGCCGGCCTGCTCGCAAGAAGCTCGTCTACGCCGTGACGATGCCCAAGCTGGCGGAGGAGCACCTCGCCAAGAAGGTTCGCGCGCTCGTCATCCCCGCGTACGACTACTCCCGCACCGAGCGCGTAAAAGTGGCGCTCGTGTCCGCGCTGTCCCAGGGAGCGTTCAAGGAAGGCGACCTGGTCCTGTGCATGACGGGCAAGGTGGGCCGCGCGCCGGACACGCTGATGCAGACGCGCATCGGCGGCTCGCTCGATGACCGCGTCGCCATCGAAGGCGTGAAGCTGGGCGATGAGTTCAACTCCCAGGTGGTGGACGCCCTCATCCAGCTGGCGCTGCAGATTGGCCAGGAAGGCTTCGAGGGCCACCCCATTGGCACCATCATCACCATTGGCGCCCACAACACCGTGATGGAGAAGAGCCGGCAGATGACCATCAACCCGTTCCAGGGCCTCTCCGAGGCGGAACGGAACGTGCTCGACCCGAAGATTCGCGAGGCCATCAAGAACTTCTCCGTGCTCGACGGCGCCTTCGTCATCCGCGAGGACGGTGTCGTCCTGGCCGCGGGGCGCTACCTGTCCGCGGCGGATGAGGCCGTGAAGATTCCGCTCGGTCTGGGCGCGCGGCACGCTGCCGCCGCCGGCATGACGTCCACCACGGGCTGCATCGCCCTGGTCGTGAGCCAGACGTCCGGCGCGGTGCGGCTCTTCAAGGGCGGCAACATCGTCCTGGAACTGCACCAGACGGCGCGCCGGACCTGAAAGCCGCGGCTCAGTCCTCCTGCGACTTCTCCTCGCGGTAGATGTCCGCCAGTGCGTGCGCGCGCTCGATTTCATCCCGAGCCGCGTCCACCACCAGCGCCTGGTCGAAACGGGCCACGCGCTCGCGCAGGGACTCGGTGACGAGCCCGCCCAGGGTGAGCCGCGCGGACGCGCTCTCCCGTTCGTGGCGCAGCTCCACCACGCGATCGCCCAGCTCGCTCGCGGCCTCCAGCAACAACCGCCCGTCCGACTCGGCTCGCTCCAGCGAATCACGCGTGCTGGCCAGGAGGTCCTCCGCCTGCGCTTGGTCCTTCTCCAGCACGCGCACCGCCCGAGCGTCACCACGCTCCTTCGCGGTGGCACGCCGCGAGGTGAGCTCCAGCAACCGGCGCGCGTAGCGCTCCTCCGCGCGCACCAGGTCCGCCTTGAGCGCCAGCAGCGTGGCCGCGGACTTGCGGACCTCGGCGGCCTGTCGCTCCAGGTTCTCGATGAGCTGGTCGAAAGCAGCCAGCGGGTCCGCTGGGCGCGACGGCTCCTTCTTTCGTCTCCTCAGCAGGCCGAAGAACATGGGCGTGGGCGCAGCCTACCCGAAGGGCCGGCACAACAGCCGCACGCGCTGCAATGCCTCCTGCGTGGCCTGCCCACCCGCGGACAACGCGGACAGGTAGCGCGCCGGGGTCAATCCGTACACACCCAGCAGGTGTTGAAGCAGCAGCAAGCTCTCCGCCGCGCGCCGGTCCGCGGGGGCCAGCGACGCCGCCTCCACCAGCGCGCCCAGGATGTCCGCCACACGGTGCGTAATGTCCTTGCCAGTCGGCTCGGCCCCGGGGGGCGGCGTGGGCTTCTCCGGGAAGAGCGCGTCGAACGAAGCGTCCACCGCCACGGTCCGCGGAGCGTCCCGCCCGGCGGCGACCGCCTCCAGCGCCTCCAGGTGCGGCGTGAGCTGCTCCAGCGCATCACCGGACGCCGGCACGTCACGCGGCAGCAACGTGCGCCAGGGCGTGTCGAACTCCGTGCGCGCCCACAGAATCTCCTCGTCGGAGAGGTGGTGGTAGAAGGCGCGGCCTCCGGCGGCCCGCTGCTCCCGGACGAGGAGGCGGAGGTCCGGGTTCTCCTCGCCCAGGGACACGAAGCTCAACGCGATGTCCAGCGCGTCCATGGGCGCGCGGGTGCGGCGGATGAGCTCCAGGTCCACGCGGTCCTCGCCGTCCGTGACGAGCACCACGGTGGCCCGAGCAAGGTACGGGTCCCTCCCCTGCGCGGCGCGGATGGAGTCGAACGCGGACATCAGCGCGAGCGTGATGTCCGTCTGCCCCTCCGCGGGTGAATCGCGGAAGAGCTTCTCCAATTGCCGCGTGGCCTCCAGCGCGGAGTCCACGCGCGCCAGCTCGGTGGGCACGTCATTGAAGAAGCTGAAGTACAGCGGGTCGAAGTGCTCGCCCCGGCGGGCCTTGACGCGCAGGTTGTTGAGCTCCGCGATGACAATGGCGTCCCGGAAGCGGGCTCGCGCGCCGTGCATGGAGCCCGACGCGTCGCAGACGTAGACCCGCACCGCGGTGCGCTTCACCTTCCGGGGACGCGGGGGCGGCTCGTCGTCCAGGTACGCGCGCACCAACTGGTGACTGGCGGCCAGGTCGCGCAGCAGCATCCGCGGGTCCGTCAGGACGAAGTTGTTCAACTCATGGAGGCTGCCCGTCGTCTCGTAGGTCATCGTCTGCGTCGGGTACGGGACACGCCGGGACACCGCCCGCGCGGTGCGCGTATCCGCCAGGACGATTTCCTCCGACAGCGCGTCCTCCACGTCGAAGTAGCGGGCACAGCCCGCCGCCAGCTCGAACGTGGAGAGCTGCTCGGGCTCCAACGAGAAGGCCAGGTCCGTCAGCAGCTCATCGGCCTTCGGAGGGCCCGGGACTTCGTCAGGCGCCGTGGGCGCTTCGCCGAACCAGTGCGACAGGCCATCGAGTTCCGCGCGCTCCATCAGCGACGACAGTTGAGGAGGTGCCGGCAACATCGGTGTCAGCGCCGCCCGGGCCGCGTCTGCCAGCGCCGCGTCCCCTGCCTCCAAGGCCCGCTCGTAGAGCCCCTTCAACGAGCGGTAGGCCACCTGGGGCTCGCGCCGGGCCGTGTGACGCACGTGCCGCAGCAACTCCTCAATGGAGCGCACGGCCGGAACGGCCCGCACCCGCTCGCGCGCCTCGGCCACCTGGCGCCGCAGCACCATGCCTCGCTCGCGGTCGTGGTCCGCGCCCAGGCGGATGAGCAGCTCGTGCGCCAGGTCCAGGTCCCGGCGCTTCTGCATGACGTCCGTGGGATTGGCCCGGGCCCGCTCCGCGAAGAACTCCGCCACGGCCAGACGCGCACTGGTGGGCGCAAGACGCGGGGTGCTCCCATCGATGCGCCCGTAGATTTCCAGCTCCGCGTCGTCCTCCTCCGGCTCCGAGGGAGGACGGGCGAAGAGGTCCGCCACCTTCACCACGCGCGCCAGCTGGATGAAGCCCTTCTCCAGCACTGCGACCGCGCCGGGAAGCGGCTCTCCCTTGCGCCAGGCCCGCTCCACGAGCACCAGGCACGCCTCCACCTCCTCGAGTGCTTGATGGGCCCTGTCGAGCAGCCCCTGCGCCAGTGCCCCCGCCCTGCCCTTCCGCAGGCCCAGCTCCCTGAGGAGCCGGGCGTCCGCCGACGTGTGCACGCCCACCCGATCCAGGTCCCGGTCCAGCGAGGCCAGCATTGGCAGCGCGACATCCTCGGGCCCGCGAGCACGTCGCCCCAGCAGCGTCCACGCCCGCCAACCGCCGCGAGCGGGCGCGGGCTGGTGGAGCGCATCCAGCCGCTGCCGGAGATCCGCGAGGCGCCGGGCCAACACGCTCAGCGTCCCCTCTCCGCTTCAACCTGTCGCCCGCGGGAGCGCCGGGTCATGGCGCGGACCGCCGCTCCAGCACCTGCCGGCTGAAGCGCCCGAAGTCCTCGTCGATGCCGCGCAACTGCCCCTCCAGCCGTCGAGCCCCCTCGCCCAGGTCACCGGGCATGGTCCCCAGCAGCGCGAGGACACCCCGCAGCCGAACCAGCTCGCCTTCCTTCAACGCGAGCATCGGGAAGCGGCTGCGCACCAGCCGGTCCACGGTGCGTTCGGCATCCGCGCGCTCCGTCATGGATTCGGGCGGTGGAAGCGACGTGAGCAGCTGGGTCAGCCAGCTCCGCAGGTATTTGACACGCGTCTGGACGAACCCGAGCTCCGCCTGGGCCACCGCCGAACGCACGGCCTCCGACAGGAAGCCGGGAGCGGCAGCGCCGTGGTTCGCGGCCAGTTGCCCGTCCAACCCCAGCAGCGCGGCCAGCTCTCCATCAGGCGCCTTCGCCGCGAAGTCGCCCCGGTAGAAGACGTAGGCGTCCCCGTTGAGCACCGACGTGGACGCGGGCGGCGGGCTGGGCACATCGCGCGTGAGGAGATGGGCATGCTCGCGCAGCCGGGACTCGATAATCTCCCGGCACTCGGCGAACACCGCATCGATGGACACCCCCTCGCGCCGGAGGTTCTCCGCCACCGACTGCACCGCGCGCCCGTACTGCTCGATGCGTTCGAAGGGCGTGGAGGACAGCACCTCCCGGGCGTAGGCGATGCCCAGTGGGAGCAGCAGCTCCTGCTTGAGGCCCTGTTGCGTGGGGTCCAGGACAGCCAGGGCGTTCTCCAGCTGCGTCAGGCGGCGCGAATCTCCCGCCAGCGCTTCGAGCGGCTCCCGACGTCCCCGGGCCAGGTTGCCCTGGAACGAGAACACAGCGCGCCGGCGCAGCGCGGACACGACCCGGCTCCGGACCTCAGCCTCGGCCGTGAGCAGGCGCTCCGATGCGGCGGGTGCGCCGTCCGACAGCTGTCCCGCCAGCTCTCCCGTCTGGGAAAGCTCCTCCTCCAGATTGTCCGCCAGCCCGACCAGGCCCTCCAGCTTGAGCCCGTCCTCGAAGTCCACGCTCTCCGCGGACAGGGCGATCATCTCCTGGGCACCTTCCAGAAAGCGGGCCGTTGCCTCGCACAACGCCCCGTAGCCCGGCCGCAGCTCGGGGACGCCGCGACAGAGCGTCAGCACGTCGCCGAGCGACACCAGCAGTGCGATGCCGCCCCGCCCCTCGCCGTGCCCCGCCATGCCACGCGCCAGCCGCTGCTCCTGTGCCGACACCAGGGCCCGCGCCGCCGCCACCAGCGGTATCCGGTTCTGCGCATGGCGCGGCCCAGGCACCAGCTTGGTCAACAAGGCCCGCGCCGTGGTGGAGACAACGCCGGGCTGCCAGTTGCGGCTCACGGACTCGACGGAACTCACCTCTTCGGAGGACCCGAGCGCTTGCGCCTCGCGCTCCACGCCGCCCCCCAGCTCCCGCTGAATCTTGGCCAGCGCTTCGTCGAAGGCGCGCTGCTCCAGGCGGACGATTTCGAGCTGCGCCCGCTCCCGAGGGTCCACCACGGACTTGAGCAGCGCCTCCGTCTCCCCCGCTGGCGGACCTCCCAGGAGGAAGAACCAGCGCAGCGAATCCAGGTCCTCGACGGTGGCCTCCAACGCCCGCTCGGGGCGCCGGTAGATTTGATCCCGCACCACCGCGGCCTTCAGCGCCCACAGCGCCTTCACCACGGAGCGCTGGGAGAAGTACTTCGTCGGCACGTAGTCCGGCAGCTTCGCCACCTGGGCCGCGAGCGCGCGCTCCAGCGCATCCGCCAGCAACTCCACGCCTTCCATGATGTGGCTGGGCACCACCACCTTCGTCACGGCGTCCTGCAGCAGGTCCACCTGCTGCAACGACAGCTGCGCGCGCAGGTCCGGCCGGGCGAAATGGGAGAAGCGTTGCAGCATGGCCGCCCGGCTCTCCCGGCGCGCGAACGACTTGGGCACGAAGCAGATGAAGCTCAGCCGGTCCGCGAAGGCCAGGAGCAGCTCCGGCGAGCGCGCCAGCACCTCGGAGAGATACCGGTTGCTCGTCATGACGACGCACTCGATGCGCCCCGTCGTCACCCGGCGGCCGTGCTTGAGCTCCCGCTCATGCAGCACGTTGAGGATGGAGCGCAGCAGCATGTCCCGGCCGTCGAAGATCTCGTCCAGGAAGGCGTGCTCGGAGCCCAGCATGCCTTCGTCGGTGAGGTACTCGGTGCGTCCCGTCTCCGTGAGCACCTTGAAGTCCACCGGGCCGATGAGGTCCGTCTGCACGGTGGACTCGGCCAGCTGCTTGGAGAAGAGCGACGGCAAGCCCGTGCGCTCGTCGATGATGCGCCCCAGGACGGCGCTGGCGATGGCGCTCTTGGCCGTTCCAGGGGGGCCCACCACCAGCACGTGCTCGCGCCCCAGGAGCGCCAGCTCCAGCTGCGTGAAGAGCGTCTCTCGCTCCAGGTAGGCATCCCGGAGCTCGGTGAAGAAGTGCCGGAAGGCGCGCGCGGCCTGGAGGTATGTGGACGGTGGAGATTGCACGGACGAACCCGAGGTGGCGGGGAACCGCCATGCTATCCGCCACGCGCGTCCTATTTGAAGTGGACCACGCACGCTCCGTCTGGGCATTGACGTCCCGCGATGCGGAAGCGATGGCGGGCCACGACGCGGTAGAGCGCATCCAGGAGCTGCCGGAGGCCCGGCACGTAGTACACGCGGAACAGCCGTCCCAGCGGCCGTCGGCCCAGCGCCAGGACAATGGCCTCCAGCCCCTCCACCACGGCCCCATCCGGGAGGACCAGTTGCAGGGCTCGCTCACAGCGGTCCGCCGTGACACCCGGGAAGGCTGCCAGCACCCCGTCCTCCCGAAACGAGCGCAGGCGCGTCCCCGTCCCGCCGAGCAGCCGCTGGAGCTGCCGGGCCGCCCCACCGCACAGGCGACAGTGCCCGTCATAGAGAATCACGTCATGCCCGGGAGGTGTCGTCCGCAGCACGGGCGCCATCAGCGAGGCCTCAGCGTGTCATGCAGGTGCGCATGCACCGCGCGCCAGATGTCGTGCTGCCGCTCGATGGGGTCCATCAGCGTCATGCCCACCGATGTCGCGGGCGAGCTGCCCTGGAAGGCCGAGTACTGACGCACCTGCGTGCCCCCCGCGCCGTCCTCGGCGAAGACGAAGCGATTCGTGCCGCGCAGCGGGTGCCCATCCAGCGTGGTGATGTGCAGCGTGTTCGCGCCCGGCTCCAGGCGCACGATGATGGGCGCCCACACGGGCGGAAAACCCTTTTCCTCCAGGAACAACTTCGCGCCATCCACCAGCGCCGCCGTCGCCGGGCGGACGCGGATGCCTGCGGCCTCGAACACCGCCGATGGGTGACGGACGAAGTAGGCGTAGGCCTGGGCGGGCGCCACGTCCGGCATGCTGCTGGTGTAGTCCGTCAAGGACGTGGGCGCGCCGGGGATGGGTGGACTGGGCTTCAGGTGGTCCAGGTGGATGCGCGCATAGCCATCCACCGCGGCACTATCCCCCATCAACCGGCTGGCAGCCGCGGCTTCGGATTGAGCGGCCGTGAGCGCCCCCTGCCGCACCTGCTCCATCAGGTTGCCCGTGGGCTTGGGCGGAAACGCGCCGCCCACGCCGAAGTCGAACTGGTTGTCGGCGCCCGTGCGAGGCCCCGAGCGCGGCCCGGGCACAGACAGCGCCGGTGGAGGCCCCGAGGATGGCCCCCGGTAGGGCTCCACCGCCGAGGACGCCGGCCGGCACTGCGCCGTGCGAGTGGGAGGAGGAACAGCCGCCGGCGCAGCGGCGCCCTCGGAGGGAGCGGTACCGGGCGGAAGGAAAGACGGTGACGACTGGATGCGGGACATGGAACGCCAGCCCCTGCATCCCTACCGCCAGTCCTCGCCCCAGTCCCATCAACTCCTTGGCACGGCCCGACGTCCCGCTTCCCGTACGCCCATCCTCCCTTTCGGAACACCCCTCCACCCCGCAAAGCAGAAGGGCCGGCCCCACACTCGCGTGGGAGCACCGGCCCTCTGCGTTACTTCAGCGGCTCACCGCGTCCGAGCTACGACTGGCGGAACTCGGCGTCCACCACGTCGTCCTTCTTGGGGCTGGCCTGCGAGCCCGGCGCCGCGGAAGGACCAGCACCCGGAGCGCCCTCGGCGCCCGGCGCGCCGCCCGTGGCGCGGTACATCTCCTCGGCGGCCTTGTAGCTAGCGGCCTGGAGCGCATCGAGCGCCGTCTTGATGGCGTCCTTGTCCTGGCCGTCGCGGACCTTGTTGATCTCCGCCACCGCGTCCTCGAGCGCCTTCGCCGTGTCCGCGGACAGCTTGTCCTTGTTCTCCTTCAGCAGCTTCTCGGCCGCGTAGGACTGGCTCTCCGCCTGGTTCTTCATCTCCACCAGCTCGCGGCGGGTCTTGTCGGCCGCCTCGTTGGAGCGGGCGTCGGCGACCATCTTCTCCACCTCGTCCTTCGCCAGACCGGACGAGTGGGTGATGGTGACCTTCTGCTCCTTGCCCGTGGCCTTGTCCTTGGCGCTGACGTTGAGGATGCCGTTCGCGTCGATGTCGAACGTCACCTCGATCTGCGGCACGCCACGCGGCGCCGGCGGCATGCCCGTCAGGTGGAAACGGCCGAGGCTGCGGTTGTCGCCCGCCATCTCACGCTCGCCCTGGAGCACGTGGATCTCCACCTGCGTCTGGCCGTCCGCGGCCGTGGAGAAGGTCTCCGACTTGCGCGTGGGGATGGTGGTGTTGCGCTCGATGAGCTTCGTCATCACCCCGCCCAGCGTCTCCACGCCCAGGCTCAGCGGCGTCACGTCCAGCAGGAGGATGTCCTTCACCTCGCCGGAGAGCACGCCGGCCTGCACCGCGGCGCCCACCGCGACGACTTCGTCCGGGTTCACCGAGCGGTTCGGCTCCTTGCCGAACAGGCGCTTCACGGCCTCCTGCACCTTCGGGATGCGCGTGGTGCCGCCGACGAGGACGATCTCGTTGAGGTCCTTCGGCTCCACGCCCGCGTCCTTGAGACACTTGCGGCAGGGCTCCAGCGAGCGCTCGATGAGGTCGTCGATCATCGCCTCGAACTTGGCGCGCGTGAGCTTGACGTTGAGGTGCTTCGGACCCGTCGCGTCCGCGGTGAGGAACGGCAGGTTGACGTCCGTCTCCATCGCGGCGGACAGCTCGATCTTCGCCTTCTCCGCGGCCTCCTTCAGGCGCTGGAGGACCATCTTGTCCTTGCTGACGTCGAGCCCGGTGTCCTTCTTGAACTCGGTGATCAGCCAGTCCATGATCCGCAGGTCGATGTTGTCACCGCCCAGGTGCGTGTCACCGTTGGTCGCGAGCACGTCGACCACGTTCTCGCCCACCTCGAGGATGGACACGTCGAACGTGCCACCGCCGAAGTCGTAGACGGCGATCTTCTCGTCCTTCTTCTTGTCCAGGCCGTACGCGAGCGCCGCGGCGGTCGGCTCGTTCACGATGCGGCGCACGGTGAGGCCCGCGATTTCACCCGCGTCCTTGGTGGCCTGGCGCTGGGCGTCGTTGAAGTACGCGGGGACGGTGATGACCGCCTCCGTCACCTTCTCACCCAGGTAGTTCTCCGCCGCGCGCTTCAGCTTCAGCAGCACCTGCGCGCTGATCTCCGGCGCGCTGTACTGCTTGCCGTCGATGTCCACGCGCGCATCGCCGTTGGGCCCCCGGGCGACCTTGTAGGGGACCAGCGTGGCCTCCTCGGACACCTCGTCGTGCCGCCTGCCCATGAAGCGCTTGCTGGAGTAGATGGTCCGCTCCGGGTTGGTGATGGCCTGGCGCTTCGCCACCTGGCCGACCAGACGCTCCCCGTCCTTCGTGAACGCGACCACCGAGGGCGTGATGCGGCTGCCTTCCTCGTTGACGATCACCTTGGGCTCGCGACCCTCCATGATCGCGACCACACTGTTCGTGGTGCCCAGGTCGATCCCGATAATCTTGCCCACGGTTCCTATCCTCCGGAAAAGACTGCGTTTTTTCTGAAAACTTCTGATGTACGCCCAACGTAACCACCCACCCCTCGCTGTCAAACGAGAGGGGCCACCGGGCCGCACACCTGAAGGTGGCACTCCCCGCTGCGTAGCGCAGTGCGCAGGGCCACACGCACCGCGTCACAGTCGCGCCACCCGCACGCCACGGGTGCGTAACGCGCTCTACACCGCCGTCACCCCGAGGTAGCAACCGGGCGGGCTTCTGGGCAGCAGGGAACGATTCAACCCCTTGGAATCTCAAGCTCGCTCGCCTTCTGACGCCTTGCGTCATGGCTTGGCGAGGATTGTGCACTGGGTACGGGTGTCGCCGCCCGGTCCCCCACCGGCGCAACCTTCGGAGCCGCCCTCATGCTGGTCCAGCCCCTCCGCTCTCCCGATCTCCGCCGTGCGCCCACATCGGACGTCACCGCCGAGCCCAAGGTCGCGGTCCTGCTGAACGCCAACGCCCGGAAGGTCGACGCTCGGGTGGTGAAGTCCCTGTCCCACGTGGTGCCGGAGCAGGACCTGTTCCTCTCCCGCTCGCCGCTGGACGCCCGCCGCATCATCCAGACGGTGCTGGAGCGTGGCTACCCCATGTTGTTCACGGGCGGCGGTGACGGCACCTTCATGGGCTTCGTGAACGAGGTCCTCCATCAGGTGGGTCCGCGCGGCCGTTTCGCGGGGAAGACGGCGCCTCGCTTCGGTATCCTCAAGCTGGGCACCGGCAATGGCCTGGCCGCCTACGTCAACGCCTCCGGCACCCGGAGCGACGGCATCCTCAATGACGTGCTGCGCGCCCGCACGGGCGAGGTTCCGGGCTACCGCCCCATGGACCTGCTGATGGTGGACGGGCAGCGCGCGCCCTTCGCCGGGCTGGGCGTGGATGGCAAGGTGCTCAACGACTACATCTGGGTGAAGGAGAACCTGGGCAAGGGCTTCTTCAAGAGCGTCCTCAGCGGCAGCGGCGGGTACTTCTCCGCGGTGGCCTGCAAGACGGTGCCGCACTATCTCACCCACTCCCACTGGGTGGAGTGTGAGGTCATCAATGGCGCCTCCGAGGCCTACCGGCTGGGGCCGGATGGCGGCGCGATGGGTGAGCCGCTGGCCCCGGGTGCCACCCTCTTCCGCGGCCGGCTGATGATGGCGGCGGCGGGCACCATGCCCTTCTACGGCTACGGCTTCCGCATGTTCCCGTTCGCGGGGCAGCGCCCGGGCTTCATGCAGCTGCGCCTGGGGCAGGTGACGCCCACGCAGGTGCTCACCCACCTGCCCAAGCTATGGAACGGCCGCTGGTTCCCTGAAGGCCTGATGGACTTCCACGCCCGCGAGGTCACCATCCGCTTCGCCAACCCCATGCCCTTCCAAGTGGGTGGCGACGCGGCCGGCTACCGCGAGCAGGTGACCATGTCCGTGGCTCCGGAGTCCGTCGAGCTGGTGGACTTCACCGGCGCGCTGAACTGAGCGCCCGCCGGGTGCCGCTCCTGGCTACCCGCGGTCGCGGGACGCTGGGGGCTTCTCGCCCTGCTCCTTGCGGCGGCCCACCACGAAGGCGTAGCTGACGCTGGCCTTGCCGTTGCTCTCGCGGTGCAGCGCCAGCTCCTCGCGGAGCGAGGCGGGCTGCGAGCCAGGGACGGACGACAGGAACGTCTCGATGTCCCGGTAGTGCGCGTCCAGCTCCGCGTCATGGAGCGATTCGGCGGACTCGGGCTCGTAGCCGGCGCCCTCCACCACCTGCAGCAGCTCGCGCGGCAGCAGCAGCGGCCCGGCGACGCGGCGCTCCCAGAAGTCGATCGCCGCCTTGGGAGCAAAGCGCCCCACCCGCGCGGGGAACGTGAAGCCCAGCCGCCCGCGCTTCGACAGCAGACCGCGCATGTTCGCCAGCGTGGCCTTCAACGGGTAGAGCACGCGGCCCTGGATGAGGATGCCGTTGAACTCCCCGTCGGCCAGGCCCAGCGCGTCCAGCGACACGCGGCGGACTTCAATCTGCTCCGCCAGGCCCTGCGCCCGCACGCGCTCACGCACCGGGTTGAGGAGGGCATCGTCGGTGTCGGCCGCGACGACGGTACAGCCCATCTCCCGGGCCAACAGCAGCGCGGCGCTTCCATCGGGGCCACAGCCGAGCACCAGCACGCGCGAGCCGGGCTCCAGCTGGGCCACCTTCGCGAAGCGCCGCGTTGCGTCATCCGAGCTGAAGGCGCGCCGGACATCCGCGGGGTGATACAGCGGGAAGGGCTCATGCGGGCTCATGAATCCCATATACCCGCCTCCTCCAGAGACTTCCAGCCACGGCCCCCTACAAGTAGTAGATGACCCGCTCGTCCTTGTGGAGCCCATCGTAGATGGCGCGCCGCTGCTCCTCGGACAGCAGGTACACGGACACGCTCAGGGAGACGTACTTGCCCTTGCTGCTGGGTTGCTCGTGAATGGAGTCCGGTGAGAGTTCCGTGCCCAGGAACCGCTTGAACAGCTCACGGACATGCTCCACGAAGCCGGCCCCCTGCGCGCCCATCACCTTGAAGGTGTAGACGGAGGGGTACTCGATGAGGGGCTTCTTCTCCCCTTCGCCGGTGGGAGGGCTTCCTGCGTCTTCCTTCGTCATGTCTCGTACCAGAGGCTACAGCAGGTTGGCGGCGAGCTCGGCCAGGGCGCTGCGCTCACCCTTGGACATGGTGATGTGCGCCGCGATCTTCTCGCTCTTGAAGCGGTTGACCACGTGGACCAGGCCATTGTTCGTCGCGTCCACGTACGGGTTGTCGATCTGGAACGGGTCTCCCGTGAGGATGATCTTCGTGTTGTCGCCCACGCGGGTGATGATGGTCTTCACCTCGTGCGGCGTGAGGTTCTGAGCCTCGTCCACGATGATGAACTGGTTGGGCAGGCTGCGGCCGCGGATGTACGTGAGCGGCTCGATCTCCATCAGCCCCAGGTCCAGCAGTTCGTGGTAGCCGCGGCCGGCCTTCTTGTCCGCGCGGCTGAGGTTCATCAGGAACTCCACGTTGTCGAAGATGGGCTGCATCCAGGGATTCAGCTTCTCCTCGACACTGCCGGGCAGATACCCGATGTCCCGGCCCAACGGGAAGATGGGACGGCTGACCAGCAGCTTCTGGTAGAGCCCCTCCTCCGTCACCTTCTGCAGGCCCGCGGCGATGGCGAGCAGCGTCTTGCCCGTGCCCGCCTTGCCGACGATGGTGACCAGCTTGACGTCGTCGTTGAGCAGCAGGTCCAGGCAGAAGGCCTGCTCCATGTTGCGCGGGCGGACGCCCCACGTCCCGTCCTTGATCTGCCGCACCAGGGGGACCAGGCGGCCCTTGGACCCGTTGAAGCGGCCCATGGCGGTGTGGGACGGGTTCGTCTCGTCCTTGAGGAGCACCACCTGGTTGGCGAACAGGGACTCGGCGTCCGGCAGCTCCACCTCGGCGCCCTGGCGGTACATCTGGTCCACCAGGTCCTTGGGGACCAGCCGCTCGGCGAAGCCGGTGTACAGCTCCGTGATTTCCACCCGCTCGGTGTCGTAGTCCTGGGCGATGAGGCCCAGGGCGTCGGCGCGGATGCGGAGGTTGGTGTCCTTGGTGATGAAGACGGCCTGCGTGTCCGGCTCCGCCTCCATCAGGTCCAGCGCCACCCCGAGGATGCGGTTGTCCATCAGGTTGCTGTCCGCCATGGACGGAGGCAGCGCACGTTCGGTGAAGCTCACCCGCAACAAGCCACCGTGCGGCAGAGGCACCCCTTCCTTCAGGGAGCCCTCGGCGCGGAACGAATCCAGGTAGCGCGCCACCAGGCGCGCGTTGCGGCCCAGCTCGGAGAGATCGCGCTTGAACTGGTCGATCTCCTCAATGACGTAAATGGGGATGATGACGTTGTTGTCTTTGAAGCCGTAGATGCTGCGGGGATCGTGAAGAAGGACGTTGGTGTCGAGAATGAAGTTCTTACGCATCGTGGGTTGCGCGACCTGAAGGTTCGGCTGCGACCGCGAGGGACCGTGCGACGGTGAGTCTCCTGACCACTATAGGCACCGGCGTCAGGGGAAACAGCCTGCTTGTCGCCAGGACGTGCGGCTGTCCGAAACCCCACGCCCCAGACGCCGGGGATGACGGCGGTCCGCATGGCGCCTTTCGGCGAGACACCATGGATCAACCCTGTAGCACGAGCGGCCGTCCGTTCAGTGCGCCACGACAGGCGCGAGCGGATCATATCCGAGCAGCTCCGCCACCCGCTCGGGCGGCGGCCCCGGGGGCATCCGCTCCCAGGGAAAGCGCCGCTGGAGCGTCTCCTCATCGAGCGTGAGCTGCCGCCGGGCGTCCAGTTGGAGCGCGTCATCCCACGTGTTCGCATCGAAGTGCAGCCCCAGCCGCGAGCTCAGCGGAGACACCATGGGCGAAGGCTTGAAGGCCACGGCCTCTCCGTGCTCGTCGCGCATGCAGTGCAGCTCCACCGCCCACGCATGGAGCCAGCGCGGCAGGTGCCGCCCCGCCTGCCGAAGCGCGAGGAAGCGGCCCTGCGCGGCGCCATCCACGAAGAGGAAGCGGCGGTCATAGACGCAGGCGGCGGCGAAGGTGGACGGCGTGAGGGCCAAGGCCTCGGTGCCGATACGGCGTGCCATCAGCAGGAGCACGTCCAGGATGTGGCCGGCGAGCTTGAGCCCGGGGTGGTTCTGCCCGGGCAGCGGCGGCCGGTTCCAGTCGAAGGCGCGCCCCGGGTTCTGGAGCAACAGCGAGTCCAGGTACAGCAGCGGCGTGGCGGCGAGCGCGTCACCGAGCCCCACCTCGGCCCCGGTCGTCCGCCGCAGGTCCAGGTCCGCCACGGGGACGTAGAACCGCCTGCTCCACAGGATGATGCGTGGCCGGTACGGGTCCGTGCACACGACGCGAAGCTCCAGCGGCCCCACCCGCTCCTCGACGCGCTGGAACAGCCCATAGGCACGCAGGGCCCGCTCCAGGCCCTGGGGGCTGTAGGTGCCGAAGACGAGGTCCCCGCGGGAGGCTTCAGCGCTGCCCAGCCCCAGGTCTTCCAGGGTCATCCCCGCGCTCTCGGAAACGGCCAGATCCGGCCCGCTCAGCGCCTGATAGATGCGACGGTAGCGGGGGTTGATGGGCTGAATCCGAGGCATGGCTTCCACCTATTCGTAGCGGATGTCCACCACCGTGAGTTCGATGTCCCCGCGCGGCCGCCGCACCTCGACCGAGTCCCCCACGGCCTTGCGAAGGAGCGCCCGCCCCATGGGGGATTCGACGCTGATGCGCCCGCCCGAGGCGTCAATCTCGTCGGAACCCACGATCTGGTAGGTGCTGCGGCCGCCGTCCTCGTCCTCCAGGCACACCGTTGCCCCGAAGAAGACGCGGGAGCGGTCGGTCTGCTCGGCGGGCGTGACGATGGTGGCGGTGTCCAGGCGCTTCTGGAGGAAACGGAGGCGGCGGTCGATTTCGCGCAGGCGCTTCTTCCCGTAGATGTACTCGGCGTTCTCGGAGCGGTCGCCCTGAGCGGCGGCAGCGGAGACCTCGGCCGTCACCTTGGGGCGCTCCTCGTTGAGAAGGTGGACGAGCTCGCGGTGCAGGCGCTCGGCGCCCGCCCGGGTGAGGTAGCGGCGGAACGGGGCCCGCTCGGCGTCGTCCTCGGTCTCCTGTTCATCCGGATGTACGTCCTGGGACATGGTTCCTGTATATCGCCCCGGGGTGACACGCGGCGAAGGGCGCTGGCCCCGACGTTCACCGGAAAGCGGTCGGGGCGCTGTCAGAAACAGCTCCATGCGCTCGCCAGTGGAAAGCGTCGCCGAGTGCTGGTAGGAAGCGCCTGCCCCGGGGGCTTCCGGGGTGGTGGCGAAAAATTTAAAAAAGAATAGTGCGAGTCGCTAGCTCAGCTGGTAGAGCACCGGCCTTTTAAGCCGAGGGTCGGGGGTTCGAGCCCCCCGCGACTCATGTAGTGGAAGTGAAGGTGTGCTGTCCCCGTCGTCTAGAGGCCCAGGACGCTGGCCTTTCAAGCCGGTAACACGGGTTCGAATCCCGTCGGGGACACTGTAAAAACGCGGGGTTGGACAGTGCAAACTGTCCAACCCCGTTCGTTTTTGGCCGCTCCGAGTTGTTCCTTCGCGGGCCAACGCAGCCTGTTTCCCGACTGCGTCGACTGGCCCAGAAGCACATCAATCACGCCGTCGTCACATCATCCGGCTTGCGCTTGCCGCGACTACGAGACGGCGTGAGCACCATCGAATCCAGCGCCTCTTCTGCCTGAGCAGCCCGCGCCTTCAACTCGGCTGCGGCGTCGGCCTTCGTGAAGGTGCCGCCAAGCCAGGCCGTCAGGTCGGCCGCCAGCTCCCCCGCCGACTGGTAGCGCTCGCGAGGGGCAACCCGAAGTAGCCGGTTCAGCGTCACCCGCAGCCCCTGGGGAAGCCCCTCGGTCATCGCGTCCACGTCCGCAGCCGTCAGGGTCGCCGCGCGCCAAATCGCGTCGGACACCAACGGCGGCGCCCCAGCGAGCGTGGCCCGCTTGACCGCCCGAGGCACCCGCCGACGCTTCTTCGTGGGCAACGAGGCCATGACTTCGGGCGTGGTGTCGTCAGGGCAAAAAGAAGGCTCTTCCCTGTCGCCAGTTCGAGCAGCACCACGCCCAGGCGTAAGGAGGTCGGAGCGCGCGTCGACGCTCCCTCCGAGCAGCATTTCCGGTGACGGCGTGCCGGGCTCTTTCGTCCCCTGGCCCGCCTCGCTTCTTCGGGGGGGCGGGCTTATTCAGGCTTCAAATTGAAGCTGTGGACCCACCCCTTCCGCTTCGGCCTGATGGCCGTCTCCACCTCGTAGCGCACACCAACCTTGCCGAAGTCCTCATGCCCGACCACGACCACAGGCACACCGGGCTTCAACTCCGCAAGGATGTCCTCTTCAAGCCACTGGTTTGCCTTCCGTGACAGGCTGATGGTGTTCGAGAACTCAGAGGAAAGAACGAGCGTGGCGCGCGTCCCCTTGGCAAGCACCTCCACGGTCCGGAAGTAGTGCTCCTCGAAGCTGATTTTCGCCTGCCACGCGGAAAGCGGGACGGCCGGATCGGCTTCCCCCCACTGCCCGCCGGGAGCGAACTCGCCAAGCGCTGCGTCGGCGCCCATGTTCAATCGCTCCGACGCGTACGCGCCCACACTGACAGCTCCGAGCCTCACGGGTGCGCTCTCGTAAAAGTGCAGGAGCGCGTGCCGGACGTTCTGCTCAAGTTCCTCCCGCGTAAGCCCACGAGGCACGCGCACCCGCACGACCAGGCGTGGAACCCCCGCAATGTCGAGGCGCTCCATGTTGATGAGTTCGTAGCGGGGAGTGAAGTCGGGCTTGCTCCCCAAAACCTCCGCGGCTGTGGGTTGCTTCGCAAGTTGCTTCGGCTCGGGTGAACTGCAACTGCAGCCGGACAGAACTGCAAGGGACAACGCAGCAGCCATCAGCCTCATTAGTACCCCACCCTTTCGAGCAGGAAGCTACGGGCATGCAGCCTAGTGATTCAACCGCTCCTCAGACGGAAAGTCGGGCCGTCTTGCTTTCCGGCGCCCGCCATACCTACCGAGGGTGATGGACACCAGCGGGCAACTTCACTGCAACGGGTATTGGCTTCGGGACTGAAGCCGGCGTGGGTGGTGGGGGACGAAATCTACGGGCGTGACAACACGTTGCGACGCTTCCTGGAGGGATTGCGTCAGCTCTATGTGCTGACGGTGGCGGCCAATACGCACGTCTGGTGGGGCTTCTACCAGGGGAAGCCAGGAGACATCGGTGAGCGTCAAGGTAGTTGTCGCGTGAGAGGGTTCAGCCGATGCGCTTCATCTCCTGTACTGCCGGGGTGAGGCTCGCTTCGGCGCGGGCTGCCGACGCACGCCGCATCCGATTGAGTGGCACACCGACAACGGACCTCCCTACACTGCCCTCAAGACGCGCGAATTCGGGGCCAGCTTGGGGCTGCTCATCCGCACCACGCCGGCCTACTCCCCCGAGAGCAATGGCATGGCGGAGTCCTTCGTGAAGAGCTTCAAGCACGACTACGTGTCCCTGGCCCGACGAGACAGCGCCGAGGCGGTCATCCAGCAGCTCCCCGCCTGGTTTCACGACTACAACACCGTGCCCCCTCACAAGGCGCTGAAGATGCGCTCCTTGAGAGAGTTTCGACTCACCGACTCACCCCACTGACCATGTCCGATTTGACGGGGGCAACTCCAGACTCAGCTTCGGACGTTCGGCTGGTGCGCGCGAGCCGTCTCATGGCATCGGCGCATCACAGTAGCCGCCTCTGCATTTACCAAACAGGAGTGGAAACGGAGGGGCTGTAAGGTGATGCTTATGGCAGGGAGAGCCCTCGGCAAGACGGACGCCGACCCTTCTCTGAACCGTCTTGATAGTAGGCTCACAATCAACCACGCACAGCTCCTGATCGAGTAAGTTGGGGTCTACCTTGGGAATGTAGTTGTTTCCACATGCCGCCTTCGCAGCCCGCTTCCACTCCTCCCTGATGGGTGGGCCTTGCGCGATAGCAGGGAAGGCGAGGGCAAGGAACAAACTGGCGAGCAGCAATCGTTTCTGACTCATCGACATGACGCTATCCTATCGGCAGCTCGCCGACGAAGTTGAGGTCTAGCGATATCAGCACACCGACGAGCTTGTCGGGGCCTTCCAGAAGGCCTGCGACTTCGCCCGGCTCATCGAGCAGACCGAAGGCACACCGCAGACGTTGTGATTCGAAAACTACAACTGGGTAGCTCGCCAGCAGGTAGCGACGCGATAGCATAAGCGCGTCAGCCGCCTGTTTACCTCCTACGTCTTGCAGAAGTTACGCTGGCACGTTCCTCTCACGGGCCTCGGAGGCGGAGTAACAATCATGTACTTAATGCAAGGGGAGCCGTCAGGCAGATTTACCGTCAATTTGCGCCCATCCGACACCTTGCATTCAACATTATCACACTTTTCAACATCAATCAGCCTCCAGTCAGGAACAACCGTAGCGGACTTTCCAGCCGCCTTGGTACAGGCGGCGTTAGCGTGCTTCGTCCACTCAGCGTCCGCTTGGTCTTGGGCGTTGGCGGCCGTGGACATGAAGAGTATCGAGAACACTGCGCCTACTGCGACATGCATTTTCATTGACTCGCTCCTGTGACGACGTCGGAAACACAAGCAGAAACCATGCCATTCCGCCTTCGACAGCGTCACGCCCGACAAAAGGGGCAAAGTCCCTGTGAAGCATGTCCGTTGACGCGTCAGCCGAAGGAACTGACGCGTCAACAGGCACCGATACACAGCGGCTCCTGACGCGTTGGCCGGCGCCACCGGCAGGGGCAGCTCGCCGACGAGTTCGAGCTGTACCAGCACACCGACGAACTTGTCGGAGCCTTCCAGAAGGCCCGCGACTTCGCCCGGTTCATCGAGCAAACAGAAGGCACGCCGCAGAAGCGATGCCTTGCAAACCACGATTGGGCGGCGACCTAAAACAACCCTCACTCGTTAGACACAAACGCCCGCACTGAAAGCTTGGCGACGTCGACCTTACTGTAACCCTGCGGAGCCTTGATCGACATATTCATCAGCTTATCAGCAGAACTCAACGGCACAAGCTGACAATCACCAGAGGCACACGCAAACAAGTTGTTGCTCTCTGGAAGCCGGAATCGTCGATTAAGCTCTTGATTGTCTACCACATCATCCAATGGATTCCCGTTTCCATTCCCCAAGACCCCCTCAATCCCCTGTCTTCTCAGGAAGGGCGAAGCCACAGCAGCCACGTTGAGATAATTACCAAATTGCGAACTGCCCATATCGATATCGAAATAGGAGGCAGGATCGTGCGGCGAAAAAACCCGATAGCTATTTGGATTTACACCAGACCTGAACACCACAAGCGAACTTGCGTTAGAGGAGCCCCTCGCAACGACTAATTTGTCCCCCTGAAGGAAAAAGCGCACCAGTGATTTCCCATACGCGATGGCAACAGCCTTAATGCTTCCAACGCCAGGAGGGGCGGACGGAGATTGAGAAGCTTGAACTTGGAGCCGTCCTGACTTCAGAAGCGAATAAACCCCAGAAGGCATAAAGTCGAACCACTTGCCATCGATGGTCTTGAGATGCGCGGCAAATGCAGAAGTTGGTGCCGAAGCAGCAAACAAAGCCATTAGCAGCGCTAGCGAGGTGTTTTGGCGAAAACTCCTCAACCGCGACAACCCGGCTCCAGGTGCACGAGACACCGAAGAGACCGAAGTCGAGGTACAGCAGGAGGCACATTGAGGCATCACTTCATTGGAGGTCCGATTCGTCGACACCATGCGAAATCCTTCCGTCTTTGAGTAGGAGGAGTAGGCTTGACGCCGTCACGTTGCACAGGCCGCGCTATAACGCCCTCCTCCGGCCTTCTGCCAGAAGTCCTCATGGGGGGGCCGGAATTGACGCGTCAACCGTAGAGCTTGACGAGTCAATCGGCCTCGCCGCACAGCAGCGTCCAGACGTCCACGGCTGAGCCACTTCCAGAATCCGCACTCATTTACGTGGGGTCAGCGCAACGCGCGACTGATGCAACCCAAGCCGAAGGGCCCACGTAACATGAACAACGCACTGACGAAGATTGCCACCGCGCAGGCTGCGGCTGGCGGACGCCATCCGCGCTTCGGTCGCTACCTGCTCGAAGTCGAGGTCATCCGCACGAAGGAGGGCTTCATCAGCGGCTATCGCTGGTCGCACGTCGAGCTGAACGACGAGCAGCCCGCCCAGGCTGAGCACGCGCACAAGGCGAGCAAGCTCCCCGCGCTCGCTAACGCCCGCGCCTGCCCCCGGGCGGCGACTGATGGCGCTCTTCCGTCCACGGATGGCCCACGACCGCATGCTGGTGCGTATGGGAGCGCAGGGAGAATCCCTCCAGGAATGCCGGGCGCGCAGGCGCCCACACGATTCGTCAGGGGCGGAACGTTCGCTTCAGTGATAGGCCATGCTGCCATGTCCGGCGACTCACCTGTCCCCACCCCCGGCGGCTTGCCCAC